>NZ_JBIAGB010000015.1:0-164600 GCF_042869575.1 Streptomyces sp. NPDC006925 | reverse complement strand
GCAGAGCACGCTGCTCGACCGGCCGCATCGGCCGTGCCGTCACCGCTGTCCACACTCTCCTGACCTGCAGCTATTCAGGATGAAAGAGGTTCACTGAGCGAGAATGCGTCCAGCGTCAGGCAGAAGCGATGCGGGCAGCGGTTCCTGCACCTCTCCCGAGATCCACCTTTTGAGGATCGCGGGTCGATCACCCATCGGAGTGATCAAGGTGCCCTCGACAGAGGGGACGACCTCCGTGGTGGGCACACTCAGCCGGAAGACGGCCTGGGTGTGCGCCGCCAGGCGCTGGGCGCTGGGCCAGTCGTGGTTGTCGAGGATCGTCAGGACGAACTGACCGGAGGCGCTGGACAGCCTGAAGCTGGAGTTCGCCGCCCCACCTGCGAGAGGTGTGAGTCGTACCTGATCAAGCCCGTAATGCTGGGCAAGGGCGGAGACATCGAGCTGGTCTGAGGTGGTGTACTTCGCCACCCGGTCACTCTCCTCTACTCACTACGGCTTCCCGACGCCGGTCCTCTGCGATGGCGGTCCAGCGTGCCCGGACCTGGTCCTGCCCGTCCAGCCACTGCGCCCGGGGAAGCTCGGCAGGAGGTTCTTCGTCTGCGATGAGGTAGGAGAGTTCCGCCAGGTAGGCGAACTCTTCGCCACGGACGCACTCGTTCAACCGGGCTCTGGCCCTGGACAGCAGGTCGGGGGAGTCCAGGACGACTGCGTGCAGGCATACGGCGAAGCGGATGTAGGCGACGGAAGACGACAGCCCGGCTTCACCCGCCTGCGCAGCCACCTCCTCGGCCCGCTCAGGAAGATCAGGCTCGACGCCGGCGTTCCGTACCAGTTCGGCGATGCGTGTCTGGACCTCTGCCCACCGGATCGAGACGCCGCCCAGCAGGTCTCGGGCGCGTGCGATCTGTTCCGCGGCGCGAGGACGGTCCTGATAGGCGGACGCGAAAGCCAGGCATGCCTGAGACAGGGCGGCCTCCCCCGCGTGGCCGAGGTGCAGCGCCTCATCGCGGCTCACCGCGTACGCCGAGCAGGCCAGGGCCATGCTTCCCTGGGTCCACCACAGATCGCCGAGCACGCGGTCCCGGCGGCCCTCCGCACCCAAGTTCTCCGCCACATCACGTACCTGTGGGAATCGCCCCACCCGGCGGGCCAAGTGCGCGAGGCCGCGAGCGGCTGTGGGAGCCAGCCGCCCTCCAGCATCGACAACCCGCCGCATGCCGTCCAGAGAGTCATCGAGGTTGCCCAGATCCCGATCGCACTCCGCGAGGAAGTATCGCGGGAGTTCCCGCAAGGGTTCGGGCAAGAGGTCCGACTCCAGGACCATACGGAGCTGCTCGGCAGTCCAGCCGCGATGCCTGCGTTGTCGTTGCGCGATCGCGCGCAGCGCCGCAGCCAGCGCCTCCGCAGCACTGCTGATCTCCTCGCTGCCAGGCTCGGCAGACGGAAGCGCGGGAATCTCGATGGGCTCCCAGACGAAGTCGTCGACATAGCGGAACGCCGCATCCGTCAGCCAGCCGAGCTCCAACCCGTAATCACGTGCCAGCTTCAGACCTTGCCGCAAAGCAGCAACCAGGTGGATCCGATCCCCGGACGCCTCACGACCCAGGGCGTCGAACGTCCGCTGCGCCGCTCTCTGCCAGTCCGCCGCACTCCAGCGATCCTCGCTTGTGGAATCGGCTTCCTGGACTGCTTCGCGGACCAGAGCATGAACGCGATACTGCCACGGCGCCCCTGGATCGGCATCCACGAACGGCCGCTCCACCAGTTCCAGGGCCGGGGCATCGTGGTCGAGCCCGGCTGCAGCTACTGCCAGCTCGACGGAGAAGGAGTCCAGCAGACTCACTGCCCGCAGAACCTGTCGCACGTTCGGAGACAGGTCCCGGAACGTCCGTGAGACCAGGGCCGGGAAGTCGAAGTTGAATTCGGTCGGCTCAGGGGCCCGCCCATACTCTCGGTAGAGATCCAGGAAGCGCATGACAGCGAGGTCTAAATACAGCGGCAGCCCATGCGAGTTGGCTGTCACTATGTGCCGCGTTCGGTCGTCCATCAGCGGTTGCCCGGCCATGGTGAGCCGCTTGCACAGGTAGGTCTCGCAGTCTTCCGCCGACAGGTAGCCCACGGTGTGCTGCCGCGGCTCCTCAGCCGCGCCTCCCGTGAGCTGAGGCCAGAACTGAGCCCCTGCCCAGTCCAACTGCCCCTCGAGCCGCGCATCGTCCCACTGCAGACGATTGCGTCCAGTGATGATGAAGAGTGCGTTCGGCATCAGCCACGCCACCCGCTGAATCAGCCGTTCGAGATCACGATGTACGCGGTCCCCGACGTCCTCGAAGGTGTCCAGGAGCACGACCGGCGTCGCCCGATGCTTTGCAGGGACCCTGTCGAGATCCCATGCAAGGAGATGGGCGTAGTAGCTGAGCGCCTCGAGATCGGGATCGGCTTCGAGCAGGTCGGCGAGTCGTTGGCACTCGGCAAGAGAGCGGATCTGATGCCGCCGTTCGCGCAGAGCGCGGACCACTGACCGCAGTCCCTGCCCGACCAAGGCACCGGTCGTTCCCGGAAGCGCCACCGCCTGCGCGACATCTGCCAAGGCCGACTGCATCTGTTCGGACAGCGACTGGGTTCCCGAAAAACGACTGAACCACGTGCGCCGTCGCAGATACTCATCCAGCGGCTCACCCGGATGGTTGCGATCCCAGTAACGCTGAAATGCGATGTCGAACGTCGGCATCGGCTGCCCGAGGTCCGCTGCTGCCAGCCGAAGGCTCAGCATCAAGGACTCGAAGTCCCCGCCCGAATCCCGGGACATGTCCACCCGGACCGGCACCACTCGCCCCACCTGTGGATCGAGCGGGGACCAGCCGCTGCCGCCACCTTCGCGATCTCTCAGGTGCTCGGTCAGGGCTCGCGACAGCGTGGACTTGCCGATTCCGCCCACGCCGTAGAAGACCAGCACGTTCCGTCGGGGAGCTTCCAGGTCCTCGACGCTGAACCCGGCTCCTCGCACCCGCTGGGTATGCCGTACGAGGCTGGCCACCACGGTGTCCCATTCGTCGCGCCGGTCGGCGAAGAAGTCGACCGCCTTGACTTCACGATCATTCGAACGGAACAAAGCACGCAAATCCGGCTTAGTCATACAGAAGCTACTCCTCGACGCGGGAACCAGACACGCGCAGCAACCAGTCACCTGACGTGCAGTCAAGCACACGTTCTTCGGTCATCGGGCAGGCTCTGGGGGTTCTGACCCCAATGATCTCGGTAGGCCGCGGTCCGGCGTCATCATTTCCAGTAGCGTCCGAGGCGGTGGGCAAGGCGAATGGGTGCGCTGGCCCTGACCATGGGCGAACTGTCGCAGGCCAGCCGAGACAATTCGGTCGAACCCGGTCGGCTCGCCTCCCTTCCCAGCGCGCCCGGGGCTCATGCATCTCCCCCGAACCTGCCCAGTCCGGCAAGTGCATCGCACTGGGCCTCCCCAGGCAGACCGACCCGGCCCGAAGAACTGCACCCGTCACCCGCTACGACATGCGTGAACGATCGGTCGATCCGTGACCGTCGCCGAGCGCGAGCAGGCAGGTCCACCACGATGCGCCTTGGCACGTCACTGGGGCCCGGCAGAATATGAAGCCGTGAGCCTCCACTTCGAAGTCGTCTTCACCTGTTTCCTCCGGGACGACACCCCTGACGCGGTCCTGGACGCCCTGCGGTGGCACCTCGGGTTCATATCCGAGCGTCCATCGGCCCTTGACGAAGAGGAGCACGCCTATCCGTTGCTCGAACCGGATCCGGACGGCCCTCTACCCGGCGGGGACTGCGCTTCCCTGCGCCGTCAGTCCCGGGGCTTCGGGGCTGATGGCGAAATCCACGCATGGGGACTGTTCAGCCGCAACTACTGGCTCGATGACGATCTGGGAGAACTCGTCGTCATCCTGAGGCTGCTTGCCCCGCATGTCGAGGAACCCGGTTTCGGCGGGTATTTTCGAGAGGAGTACGCCGCAGAGCCCACCGTCTTCATCTTCCAGGACGGTACCTACGGATCGCTCAAGCTCTGATTGGATCTGCGCTCTCCGCGGTGTGCAGGGGGCACCCCTGACCCACGCGTGACGCCAGGTCGGCGCGCAGGAGGGCGAGTTCGGCCATGCGGGTGTCGATGAGCTGGATCTTCTCCGCCAGGAGCGCGGACAGCGCTTCGGCGGAGTCCGGTGTGTCGCGCAGTTCCTCGCCGTGCTGGGCGATCTCGGCCAGCGTGAAGCCCAGCCGCTGGGCTGTAAGGACATACCGCAGCCAGAGCACCGTTTCCGGTGGGAAATCCCGGTAGCCGTTGGGCAGTCGCTGCCCGGTGACGAGGCCCTTCTTCTCGTAGAAGCGAATGGCGTCCCTGCTCAGGCCGGTTTGCGCGGCCAACTCTCCGATCCGCACGCGCTCCCGCTCCCCCCTTACTCGGCCCCTCGGCCTTGACCTTGGAGCCTACTCCAGTGTTTAGCGTGACGCCGTCTTGCCGAAAGGCGCCGCAGAGCATTGGAAGTTCCGGTCATGACACTTTCCTTCTCTCCTTCCCGGCCCGCCTACCTCGGCGTCGTCCGTGTGAGCGCCTGGTACGACCTCGTCGTCACTGCGGGGTTCGCGACGCCATGGTCGTACGCCCTGTTGCACGGTGGTCTGTCGTCGGTGGGAGACGCGCTGGGTCTGGGTGTGCTGCCCGCCCTCGATCCGATCCAGACCCTGTACGCGAACCTCATGGGTTCGGTCGTGGTCGTCTGGGCGCTGCTGCGACTCGTCAGGCCGCTGGCGGTACATGGCCTGTTCGACGGTGCGGCGCGCTCGCTGTTCGCGATGTGGCAGGCCTACGCACTCGCACACGGTGCTATGAAGCTGCTCTGGGTCTTCCTCGCCGTGGAGGTGGGATTCGGCCTGGCCCAGCTTCTGCCATGGTGGCCCTCCCGCTCCAACGAGGTGGAACCGGCACTGCAAGGACGGTGATCCGTGTCCCGTCTGCCAGAATCGGCGCGTGCTGAGAGTCGGTTCCGTCGTGCTGGGTGTCTCCGATGTGCCGCGTGCGGCCGCGTTCTGGACGGCGGCCCTGGGCTACGTCCCCCGCGAGGAGATGGCCGACGACTGGGTGGTGCTGGTGCCGGCGGAGGGGACCGGGGTGCAACTGTCGCTCGGCCTCAGCGAGACACCTGTCCAGGAACATCCCCGGGTCCATCTGGACCTTTACGCCGGGGATGCACGCGACCAGGCCGCCGAGGTCGAGCGGCTGGTCGCGCTGGGGGCGCGGCGGGTCGACGGGGATCTCGCCCCGGACGACGCGGACTTCATCGTGCTCGCCGACACGGAGGGCAACCGCTTCTGCGTCATCGACACCGGACATCACTGACGGCGAGTGCAGGCCTCCGGAAGCCCGGCCTTCACCCCCGCAGCGGCAGCGCCGTCCAGGGGCTCTTGCGGTCGGCGGTCAGGAGCCGGTGGGAGTCGCGGACCTCGCGGTACCAGGAGCCGAAGGCGTCCTCGTCGAAGTGTAGGCAGCGGCCGAGGACGTAGCCGAGGGAGAAGTCCTGCCAGGTGTCGTACTCCTCCGCCGCGGCGGAGCCCACGACGCGGAGCGCCTCGCGTGCCTCGTCGGGCTGTGCGAAGCCCGCGTCCACGCCCCAGCAGGCCATGTTGGCGGCCCGGCCCAGGTCCCAGGCCAGGGTGCGGCGTACGACGGCGTCGCGGCCCAGCAGGCCGTCGTCGCGGAAGCGGGCCTCGTAGCGCAGGACGCGGCTGACGGTCTCGCGGAGCGTCGCCGAGGTGTCGCGCAGTTCGGGGTGGTGCGGGCCGAGCCGGTCCACCAGCCAGCGCCCCAGCGCGTCGTTCCACGCCTGCTCCGAGACCGGCTGCCCGGCCTCCGGGGTGCCCTGCCGCCGGACGAGGAGCGCTGCGCGGGCTCCCATGGCCATGTCCCACAGCGGGGTGGAGATCTGGCCGTCCAGCAGCTCCTGCACCATCTCGTGCCACTGATGCGCGTCGGTGACGTTCCACATCGACTTGAGCCGGGTGCGCTCCCACTTGGGCGCCGGGCGCGGGTCGGCGACCGTGTTCCACGGGTCGCCGTTGGCGTACTTCAGATGTGCCCCGCAGGCGAGGCCGCGCAGCACCGAGGTGTCCGCCTCGCCCCCGGAGCGGGCCGACCGCAGCCGGTCGCCCGCCCAGGGGAAGATCGGAGACTTGCGGAGAAAACCGAACACACTCGACCCCCGTGCGGAACGCACCCGGTGTTTCCGGGAACGGTGCGGGAGCCTATCCGTGCCGCCGTCCGGCTCAGCGGCCGGGTGCGGGGCCGCCGGTGAGCGCCCCGCGCTGGGCGGCGCCGCTCTCCGCCACGACCTCCTCGATCCGCTGCGCCGCGCGCACCAGCGAGAAGCGGGGACCGTCGTCACCGTCGCGCCGGAAGCCGTACACCGCGGGCCTGGGCAGGCTGTTGTACTGGAAGGGCGTGGAGAAGTAGTAGGCGCCCGTGTCCCACAGCGTCACCACGTCGCCGGGCGCCAGTTCGGGCAGGGCACGCTCGCGCGCCACCAGGTCCCCGGCGAAGCAGCACGGCCCGGCCACGTCCTGCACCAGCTCGGGGGTGCGCTTGGGTGCCCCCTTCGCGTCGAAGGCGCCCACCCGCAGCGGCCACGCCTCGGGGGCGAACGCCGTGCGGGTCGCCACCTGCGCCCCCGCGTGGGTGACGGCGATGCGGCGGCCGCCGGAGGTCTTGGTGTACTCCACCAGCGCGGCGATGAAGCCCTGCTTGGCCAGCAGTGAGCGGCCGAACTCGGTGACGACGGTGTACCGCCCGTCGAACAGCCCCGGCACGGTGCGGCGCAGCAGCCCGGCGTAGGTGTCGAACGACGGATCGGTCTCGTCGCCCGCGAAGTTCACCGGGAGGCCGCCGCCGATGTCGACCGTGTCGATCTGCTGCCGGCCCGCCTCGCGGTTGATCCGTTCCGCCAGCGCGAAGACGACCCGCACCGACTCGGCCATCAGCTCCAGCGGCACGCCCTGGGAACCGGTGTGCGAGTGCAGCCGGGTCAGCCAGGGGCGGGCCAGGAAGCTGTCCACGATCCACTGCTCGGCCCCCTCGT
Source organism: Streptomyces sp. NPDC006925 (assembly GCF_042869575.1). NCBI lineage: Bacteria > Bacillati > Actinomycetota > Actinomycetes > Kitasatosporales > Streptomycetaceae > Streptomyces > Streptomyces sp. NPDC006925. Next base: position 157,497 of record NZ_JBIAGB010000015.1, on the reverse strand, counting down.
CGCGCAGCGCCACCCCGAACTTCGAGGTGGCCGTCGCGGTGCTCATCGCGCCGATGGCACCCGTGCCCACCTGGGGGTTGATCCGCAGGCCCAGCGGTGCCCCCGGTGCCTGACCCGCCGCGGCGCGCCCGGCCACCAGCGCGTCGAGCCGGGAGAGCTCCTGCGGGTTGTCGGCGTTGACCGCGACGCCGTTCTCCAGTGCGTCCCGCAGCTCGGCCGGGGTCTTGGCGGGGGAGTCGAGGACGGTCCGGGGGGCCGGGACGCCCGCGGCGCGGGCGAGTGCCAGCTCTCCCGGGCTCGCCACCTCGGAGCCGATTCCTTCCTCGTCCAGCAGTTCCAGCACGGGCACCAGGGAGGCTGCCTTGACGGCGAAGGTGTGCAGCACGGGGGAGGGGCCGGCGAACGCGGCGTGCAGCTGCCGGGCACTCTCCCGGATGCCCTCGACGTCCAGCAGGGCGACGACCGGCGTCTCCGGGCCCAGCAGCCCGTCACGTACCGCCGCCCGGACCGCCTCCTGCCTGCGCGCCACGGCGTCCGGCACCATCTGCGACTCCCTTCACGTGGTCGGCCCCGCGGGCGGGCTCTCGGCCCGCCGGGGCGCTCCTGCCTCGGGTTCCCCGGGTCGGCTCGGTGACTCCGTCGCCGGGCCGGTGGGCTGTCGTACGCCCCGCCCCGGTCCGCCCCGGTCCGGCGTGCCCGGTCGTCTGTCGCCGGTCGCCGGTCGCCCCGAGAACACCCGTCCACTGTGCGCCGCGGGCCCCGCCCGGTCTGCGGTGGCGGGGCCGAACCTCCGGGCGCTGGGATGGACGCCGCTCCAACGGGGCGGCGGCATCCCGGCGGGGACTGTGCGCGCGCACCATGCGCCGCCCCGCGTCTGGTGCGGCCGCACAACGCGATCCCGGCCGCACAACGCGCTGCGGCGCCGCTCACCCCGACCGGTCGTCCCGCGGCGCTGCCGGATGGCGGCCCGCCGCACGCAGTGCCAGTTCGGCGAGCAGCCGCACATCGGGGTCGTCGAGGTCGAGCCCGAATCGGTCGCGCAGCCGGCGCAGCCGGTAGCGCAGGGTGTTCGGATGCACACCCAGTTCGCGCGCGGTGCCGGGGACGTCGCCGAACCTGCTGAGGTAGGCGGCCAGGGTGGGCGCCAGCGCGGTGCCGTGCTGCGCGTCGTGGGCCAGCAGCTCCCGCACCGGACCGTCCACCGGCGGCGTCAGCCCGGCCACCGTGTGCACGGCGCGCAGCGCGTCCAGTGCCGCGCGCACGTCCGTCTCGGCGGCGACCTCCAGCGGCTCCGGAGCGCTCTCGTGGGCGGCTCGTGCGGCGCGGTCCCGCAGCACCTGGAGGACAAGGTGCGCGGATGTGCGCGACCGGGGTGCCTTCGCCGGAGTGGGCTGCGGCGTGCCGAGGGCCACCAGGGGGAGGGCTCCGGCTTCGTGGACCGCGGCGGCGAGCCGCAGGGCCAGCCGCCGGGCGGTCGCGTCCGCCTCCGCGGGCTCCCCGTCGGGCAGCGGCAGCAGGATGTCCAGCCGGTCGGCGTCCCGCAGTGGATGCCCGGGAGGCTGGTGAGCCGTCGCCTGGAGGGAGGCCAGGCGCAGCGCCCGGTCGTGGGCGTCGGGGAGCTGGGGCTCCGCTGCTGCGCTCCCGGTCCGCGGAGGGCCGCCCCGGGTGGTGACGGCGCCCTGGGGGGTCACGGCCCCCTTGGCGGCCACGGTGCCCTGGGTGGTGACGGACAGGACGACGCAGGGCGTCTCGGGGGTGAGTCCGAGTGCGGCGGCGGAGTCGGCGTCCCCGGTGCCCTCCAGCAGGTCCCGCACCGCGCGCCTGCGGTGCGCCGCTCCCTGCTGGGTGCGCTGCCGGTGCCGCAGCAGATGCGGGGCCGCGGTACGTGCCGCCTCCCGCAGTGCCTGGCGCGCCGCATCCCGCAGCGGGCTGCCGTCGGCCGCGGCCCAGATCGAGCCGAGTACCTCGTCCCCGGCGCGCACCGCGACGGCCAGCCGCTCGGAGAACTGCCCCTCCGCGGGGCGGTGCACCACCTCGTCCGTCGACCACAGGGTGCGCAGGAATCCGCTGGCGGTCAGCTCGGCCAGCCGCCACCGGGGCACCTGCTGGCCGAGGATGGTCTGGCGGCGCAGTGGGTCGGAGCCGTGCTCGGTGGGGGAGAAGGCCAGTACCCGCGAGTCCGGGTCCTCGATGGTGATGGCGCCGCCCACCAGTGCTGACAGGGCGCGGGCCAGTGCGGGCAGATCGCCGAGCGGTACGTCGGTGGGGTACTCCCGGGCGGGTGGGCCGCCGGCGTGTGCCAGCCCGGCCCGCAGCGTGCCGATCAGTTCGGTCCACTCGACCCAGGGGGCGCGGGTCAGCAGTGCCGTGCCGGTCTCGGCGGCCACCTCCAGCAGCCGCGGGTCCGTGCCGCCCGGGCCGCGCCGCACGACGACGGCCGCGGCCCCGGCGCGGGCCGCGGACCGCAGCACCAGGGGTGCGGTGTCGGAGGAGTCGTCGGTGCCGGGGGCGAGCAGCACCTGTCCGTGCGCGGCGAACGTCTCCCCGGCGTCGAAGACGCCCACCCCGTGGACGGGGACGTGGCTGCCGCGGGGCGCCGCCAGCAGGTCCAGCGCCTCGCCCGGGGTGGTCGCCAGCAGGCTCGCCAGGGTGGGGTGGCCCTGGTGCTGCTCTGTCACCTCGGGGGCGGCCGGTCGGTGGGCCGGGCTTGAGCTGGACATGGCCCAAGTGTGGCCCAGCCGCAGAGTGCGGCAGCGCGAAGGTTCCCGAGCCCGCGGGGGCCGCGCGGGGCTCACCGGGTCACAGGGACTCGCCCCACTGGTCGAGGAGGCTGTCGGCGTCCTCATCGGGGCGGTGTTCCTCGGGATGCAGGTTCTGTTCCGTCCACATCACCTTGCCGTGCGGTGTGTAGCGCGTGCCCCAGCGTTCGGCGAGCTGCGCCACCAGGAACAGGCCGCGGCCGCCCTCCTCGGTGGCCGCGGCGCGGCGCATGTGCGGCGAGGTGCTGCTGCCGTCGGAGACCTCGCAGGTGAGACGGGACTGGTGGAGCAGCCGGACACGGATCGGTTCGCTGCCGTAGCGGATGGCGTTGGTGACCAGTTCGCTGAGGATGAGTTCGGTGGTGAAGGACGTCTCCTCCAGGCCCCACTCGGCCAGCTTCCGGCTGACCTGGGCGCGCAGCGGGGCCACCGCGCCGGAGTCGGCCGGTACCTCCCATTGGGCGACCTGTTCGGGATCGAGTACCTGGGCGCGGGCCACCAGCAGGGCGATGTCGTCGCTGGGCTCGGCGGGCAGCAGGGCGTCGAGCACAGCGCGGCAGGTGTCCTCGGGCGACCTGCCGGGACGGCCGGTCAGGGTCCGGCGCAACAGGGCGAGGCCGTCGTCGACGTCGCGTTCGCGGTCCTCCACCAGTCCGTCGGTGAACAGGACGAGCTGGCTCTCGGGCGGCAGGTGCAGCTCCGCCGTCTCGAACGGGGCGCCGCCCAGGCCGAGCGGCAGGCCGACGGGCACCTCCGGGTAGTCGACGGTGCCGTCGGGCGCGACCAGCGCGGGTCCCGGGTGGCCGGCGCGGGCCACGGTGCAGCGTCCGGAGACGGCGTCGTAGATCGCGTACAGGCAGGTGGCTCCGGTGACGGTCGCACCGTTGCTCTCGCTGGTCTGGTCCTGGTCGATCCGGTCGACCAGCTCGTCCAGGTGCGCCAGGAGTTCCTCGGGGGTCAGGTCGAGCGAGGAGAAGTTGAGCACGGCTGTGCGCAGCCGGCCCATGGTCGCGGCCGCGTGCAGTCCGTGGCCCACCACGTCGCCGACCACCAGCGCCACCCGGGCGCCGGGCAGCGGAATGACGTCGAACCAGTCGCCCCCCACCCCGGCCCTGGTGGGCCGGTAGCGTGAGGCGACATCCAGGGCGTCCTGGTCGGGCAGGCCGCGGGGGAGCAGACTGCGCTGGAGAGTGACCGCCATGGCGTTCTCGCGGGTGTAGCGGCGGGCGTTGTCGATGCTCACCGCGGCCCGTGCGGCCAGCTCCTCGGCGAAGGCCACGTCGTCGTCGCCGTAGGGTTCGCTGCGGTCGGTGCGCCAGAAGTCGACACTGCCCAGCACCACGCCGCGGGCCCGCAGCGGGGTGCTGATCAGCGAGCGGATGCCGTACTCCAGCGCGGCCCGGCCCTGGTCGTGCTGCTGTGCCAGCCAGTCGTCGGCCTGCCGCAGGTCGGCCTCCAGGACCGACTGCTCGCCCGCCTCCTCGGCGTGGCCGCGCAGCGTCTCCACGGTCCGGACGACATCGCCCACCGGGAGCAGCGGCGCGTCGTCGCGGACGCCGCTCATCGCGGTGCGGCGCATGTCGGTGCGCGCGGCGGAGGGCTCCTCGCCGCGCAGCACCGGGTCCAGCAGTTCGACGGTGGCGAACTCGGCGAACCGGGGGACGGCCACCTCGGTCAGCTCTTCGGCGGTGCGGGTCACATCCAGCGTGGTGCCGATTCGCACCCCGGCCTCGTACAGCAGCCGCAGCCGCTTCCGTGCGCCTTCCGCGCGGCCCTCCAGCGCGTGCAGCTCGGTGGTGTCCCGCAACGTGGCCACCCGCCCGGGCGGGCCCTCCCCGCTGCGGGTGGAGCGGATGTTGACGGCCAGCAGCCGGCCCTTGGCCAGATGCACCTCGTCCGAGGCGGCGCGGCCCGACGTCAGCAGGCCCATCATGCCCGCGCCCAGCCCGACCTGGTCGACAGGGCGCCCCTCGGCGTCCTCGGGCAGCTCCAGCAGCCGTCGTGCCTCGTTGTTGACCAGGATCAGCCGCCCCGTCTCGTCGACGATCAGCACGCCCTCCCGGACGGCGTGCAGCACCGCGTCGTGGTGCTCGTACATCCGGGTCATCTCCTCGGGCCCCAGACCGTGGGTCTGGCGCCGCAGCCGCCGGTTGACCAGCGCGGCGGTGCCCGAGGCGAGCAGCAGTGCCCCGGCGGCCGACATGAGCAGCACCGGCAGTTGCCGCTTCACGCCCTCGTTCACCCGGGATACCGTGACGCCGGTGGAGACCAGTCCGGCGAGGGTGCCGTCCGGCCGGGTGACGGGGACGGCGGAGTTCACGGTCAGTCCGGGGGCGGCCTGGAGGGTCTTGGTGGTCGAGCGGCCCTCCCGCGCGTTGTCCACGAGGTCCTGCACGGGGCCCGCGACGCGTTTGCCGATCAGGTCCCGCTGCGGCGCCGTGACGCGGGTGCCGTCGGGCTTCCAGACGACCACGTAGGAGACCTTGGTCGCCTTGCGGACCGCTTCGGCGCGCGGCTGCAGCGCCGCGGTCGGGTCCTTGCTCTCCAGCCCGGCCAGGACGTCCGGGGAGCGCGCGAACGTGGTGGCGACGGCGAGGGACTGCTTGTCGGCCTGCCGGGTGCTGCTCCAGCGCGCGTGCAGGACGAAGGCCACCACCACGGCGATCATCAGCAGCACGATGACCGACACCTGGAGGAAGAAGACCTCGCCGGCGACGGTGCGGGGGCCGAACGGGAGCCGGAAGAGGCGTTCGCGGGCCGGCGGCCCGCTGTCGGGGGGCCTGTCCCGGGAGGGCGTCCGCTCGGCACCCGGGCCGTGCGCGGAATGCGCGGAGGCGGACCGCACCTGGCGGTGCTGTCCACGCCGAGTCGATCGGCGCCCGAAAAGTCCGCGCATGCACCTTTTCTAGCAGTTCTCCGCATGGTGAGCCTCCGTCGACTCGGACTCTCTCCACCCGGAAAGCGGGGCCGAGGTGCCCGGAGGAATCCGGGTGGGGGTCTTGTCAAGAATCCAGGATTCTGTTTACTGTGCCGTCGTGAACGACTACGACGAGCGGTTCCTGACCCGCAACGGCCTGGCGGCCCGCCAGCTCGCGCTCCTCCTGCTGGAGTACGAGCCGGAGCGCCGGCTGCCCCGGGTCCGGGACTTCGCCGAGGAGCTGGGCTGCGGCAACGGCACCGTCCAGGGTGCGCTGCGGCTGCTGGAGGAGGCCGGGGCGATCGAGACCGCCGCGCGCGGCCATCTGGGCACCTTCCTCGTCCGGTCGGACCGCTCGATCCTGTGGCGGCTGTCGGGGCTGGGCACCCTGCTCGCCGCGATGCCGCTGCCCTACTCCCGCCGCTACGAGGGCCTGGCGACCGGTCTGCGCGCCGCCTTCGACGACGCCGGGACGCCCTTCGGCATCACCTTCATGCGTGGGGCGGGCAGCAGGGCGACGGCACTGCTGGAGGGCAAGGCCGACCTGGTCGTCCTCTCCCGCTACGCCGCGGACCGCCTGATCGAGGAATATCCCGAGGACCTCTCGCTGGTGGTCGACCTGGGTCCGACCACCTATGTCGGGGCCCACGGAGTACTGCTGCGCGAAGGGGGCTCGCTGGACGCGCCCGGCCTCCGCGTCGCGGTCGACCACGCCTCGGAGGACCAGCGGCTGCTCGCCGAACGCGCGTTCGCGGGCCGGGCGGACGTCGAGTGGATCGAGTGCTCCTACATGCAGCTCCTCGATCTGCTGGTGCAGGACAAGGCGGACGCCACCGTCTGGAACCTGGACGAGGTGCAGGGCCGGCTCGGCGAGGGCATCGAGGTGCTGCCGCTCGGCGACGAGATAGCGCGGGACCTCTCGCTGCGCAACTCCAGCGCGGCGGTCATCGGCAGAGCCGAGAGCGTGGCCGCACTGCACGCCATACGGGAGGCCATCGACACCGAACGGGTGACGAAACTGCAGTCCGCGGTCGTACGAGGAGACCGGATGCCCTCGTACTGACTGACGCCCCGGCAGCACCCGTCGACCCGCCCCCGTTTCGCGACGGGGTGCGGCCGCTCCCGAGAATCCAGAATCCCGATTTCTGTCGCCCGTCGAGGAGAACGCCGTGGACGACCAACTCGCACTCCGAATCCAGCTCTTCCGGGACGGCGGCCAGGTCCGCCCCGAAGTGGCCGACTTCGTGACGACGGAGCTGTCCGCGCTCGCCGACGAGGGCGCTCCGGTCACCGAGGAGACCGCGGGCATGCTGACGAGCCATCTGATGATGGCCCTCACCCGGTTGCTCGACGGCGAGCCCATCGAGGAGTTCCAGACCGACGAGCAGGTCGCGGCGGAACTGGCCGACCACCCGGCGGCCGTCTCCCGCGCCCGCCGCGTCGCCACCCGCGCCGAGGCCGAACTGGGAGCCTCGCTGCCCGGTTCCGAGATCAACTTCCTGGCCATGCACCTGGCCGTGCTCGCCCAGCGGGTGTCCCCCCTGATCCCCGCTACGGAGACACCGGAGACACGGAACCCCACCACCCCGACCACCCCGGGCACCACCGGGACGCCGTTACCGAACCACCCCTCCCCGAGCCCCCTCCCCAAAACACCCCCGACACACCTCCGGGACCCGCCGCCGGGCCCCGCGGCACAGACGAGAGGCACCCACTCATGACGAAGATCCTCACCGGCGGAGTCGGCAAGACCGAAGTGGCCGACGCCGTCCGCGCCCTCGACCTGGACGGCGTCGAGGTCGTGGTCTCCAGCGACATGGACGCTGCCATGAAGCTGCGCTCCGGCCAGGCCGACTACTACCTCGGCACCTGCCACACCGGGGCCGGAGCCTCGCTCGGCGTCCTCGTGGGGCTGCTCGGCCAGCCCGCCTGCCACACCTTCGGCCGCACGGTCCCCGGTGCGGACGAAGTGGCGGCACTGATCGCCGACGGCAAGAAGGTCTTCGGCTTCTCCATGGACCAGATCGAGACCATCGCCCCCCTGCTCGCCCGCGCCCTCGCGCGTGCCTGACCGGGTCCAGGCGCAGAACCCCCGGGCGTGTAAGGAGCGAACCCCGTGAGAACGATGAGCACCACCGGCCTCCAACTGGCCGCAGACGCCGGACTGGACTTCTCGCTGCCGCAGCAGTTGACCGTGATCCTGCTGTGCGCGCTGACCGCGTTCATCTCGCACATGGCGCTGGCCGTCTTCAACGACGGAGTGCGCCCGTTCATGCTGGACTTCATCCACGGCCGGACCACCCGCTCGGCCACCACCGCGGTCTCCTTCGGGCTCTCCGCGGGCTTCATCTTCGGGCTCGGCGCGCCGATGGCGCTCTCCTCCGGCGTCCTGAACCCCTGGCTGCTCTTCCTGCCCACCGACATCCTGGGCCTGCTGGCCCCGAAGAAGTGGCTGGCGCCGCTGCTGGGCGCCGGATGGGGCGCGGTGGTCGTCTTCGGACTCAACGGCGCCAACGAGGTGGCGCACGACCTGCCCGTCGACTTCCTGACGGCCATGCAGCAGATGTCGACGCCGATCCTCTTCCTCTTCACGCTCTTCCCGGTGCTGGCCATCACCAAGCAGTTCGGACGCGCGTGGGGCGCGGCGGCCGGCGCGGTGGAACTGGCCCTCGTCGTCATGACGATGAAGCTGTGGCCCGACATCTTCGCCGGCGCGCTCGCCATGGCGGTCGGCGTCCTCCTGCTGATCGGCCTCGCCGTCCGCAAGGACCTGCTGCAGCGCAAGGCGGACCGTCAGGCCGCCACCGCCCCGGGAGCCGTCTCCGAGGACTCAGCGCCCGACGACGATCCGATGGCCTCCCTCTTCAGCGCCAGCGCCACCCGGCTGCGCCGCTATCTGCCGCTGTTCATGGTCCTGGGCGCGGGCGTCTGCGTCCTCGCCCAGATGCACATATTCGGCGGCGGCGAAGCCACCAGCTTCCTCATAGCCAAGGGCCACTTCTCCGAGGCCGCGCAGGTCGACTTCTACCGCGTCTTCGGCTTCGTCCCGCTGATCGCGACGACGGCGCTCGCCTCGGGCGCCTACGGCATCGCCGGATTCACGCTCGTCTACCCGATCGGCTACCTGATGCCGAACCCGGTGCTGGCGGCGGTGGTCGGAGCGGCCGTCTTCGCCCTCGAGGTCCTGGCGCTCTCCTCCATCGGCAAGGTCCTCGGCAAGCTCCCCAGCGTCCGGGACTCCTCCGAGCACCTGCGCAACGCCATCACCGACAGCCTCCACCTGGCCATCCTCTTCGGCTCCCTGATGGCGGCCAACGCGATGGGCGGCGGACTTGGCATCCTCATCGTGGGCGGGCTCTACCTGCTCAACGAGGCGATGGGCCGCCCCGTCGTCCGGATGGCGGCCGCGCCCACCGCAGTGATCATCGGGGGCGTCCTGCTCAACATCCTCTACTGGCTCGACCTTTTCACCCCTCTCAAGGGCTGATCCGTCCCGACCGGGGCGTGCCCCCCGGGCCCGCGATCCCGCCGGATCGCACGAGCGGCCCCAGGCAGCACGCCACCAGGAAGGCCCACCGATGAGCGCGAGCTCCACCCCCCACCCGCACCGCGGCACCGAGCCGCGGGTGCACACGGTCGCCGGGCCGCTGGCGGCGGCATCCGTCACCGGTCCCGTTCTCGCCCACGAACACCTGGTCCTCGACCTGGACCGCCGCAACGACGGAGCCGCCGTCCTCGACGCGCAGCGGCACGGACCGGCCGTCGGCCGGGAACTGGCTGCGCTGCGCGAGGAATACGGCCTCTCCCTCGTCATCGAGCTGACCTGCCGGGGCATGGGCCGCGATCCGGCCGCCCTCGCCCGGATAGCCCGGGACAGCGGCGTGGCCGTCGTCGCCGCGACCGGGTGGTACTACGAGCCCTTCCATCCGGCCGGCGACCTGGCCGGAGCCTCCGTGGAACAGCTCGCCGCCACCCTGACGGCGGAGGTCCGCGAGGGCATGGCAGGACCCGACGGCGCACCCACCGGGATCCGCCCCGGGGTGCTCGGCGAGGTGGGCAGCCACGGCGAGGCCCCCAGCGAACCCGAGACCCGGGTGCTGCGCGCCGCAGCGCACACGGCCGTCGCCACCGGCCTGTCGGTGGCCACCCACGCCCAGCTCGGCCACGGCGGACTCGCCCAGCTCGACCTGCTGACCGGTGCGGGTCTCGCCCCGCACCGGATCTGCGTCGGGCACCAGGACCTGCTCACCGCACCCGCCGTGCACCGGCGACTCGCCGAGGCCGGCGCCTACGTCGCGTTCGACACCGTCGGCAAGGACAGCTACCAGAGCGACAAGGAGCGGCTGCGGCTGCTCCTCGCGTTCCTGGAGGCCGGGCACGCCGACCGGGCACTGCTGAGCTGCGACATCTCCCGCCACGCCTACCTGCGCAGCGAGGGTGGTACGGGCTACGGGCATCTGTTCCGCTCGTTCCTGCCCGCCCTGCGCGCCGCGGGCGTGGACGACGAACTGATCGATGTGCTGACGCGGCGCAACCCGCTGCGCTTTCTGACCGGTGCGAGCCCGGAGGAGATCTGAGATGGCCGCCACCCCCTCGAACGCGTCCGACATGCCGGACGCGCACGGCTCGAGGCCGGTACCCCCGCCGCTGCCCCGCACGTTCCCGCTGGACACCGTCCCGGTGGAAGACGCGGCCGGACAGCAGTTCCGGCTGCTGGAGGCCACCGCGGCGCACTTCGCCGGACCGGAGCTGTTCGCCGCCGACGCCGGGGTGGTCCCCGAGCTCGGCCGCCCGCTGACCACCGCGCGCGTCGAGGCGGTGCTGGCCGCGTACTTCGGCGCCGAGGACGCCGCACTCGTGCAGGGCGCGGGCACCGGCGCGATCCGCGCCGCCCTGACCGCCGCCGTCGGCCCGGGCGAACCCCTGCTCATCCACCGTGCCCCCGTCTACCGCACCACCGCCGTGACGCTGCGCGGGCTCGGAGTCGAGACCATCGAAGCCGACTTCAACGACCTCGACGCGCTGCGGAGCGTGCTGGCCTCCGGCCGCTTCCGCTGGGCGTACGTGCAGCACACCCGGCAGCGGCTGGCCGACTCCTACGATCCCGGCGAGGTCCTCGCCGCCTGCCGGCAGGCCGGTGTCCGCACCCTCACCGACGACAACTACGCCGTCTTCCGGGTGCCCGCCTCCGGAGTCGAACTCGGCGCGGACGCCTCCTGCTTCTCGCTGTTCAAGCTGCACGGCCCGGAGGGCGTCGGCGCCGTCGTCGGCGCCGCCGACCTGGTCGCCCGCATGCACGCAGACAACTACTCCGGCGGCGGCCAGGTCCAGGGCCACCAGGCGCTCGACGCGCTGCGCGCCCTCACCCACGTGCCGGTGATGTGGGCCCTGCAGTCCCGGGTCGGCGCCGAGATCGCCGAGCGCCTCGCGGCCGGCGAAGTGCCCGGCGTCGCCGATGTGCGCCTCGCCAACGCGCAGGACAGATGCCTGCTCGTGCAGCTCGATACGCCCGTGGCGCGGCGGCTGCCCGAGGTGGCCGCCCGGTTCGGCGCGGCGCCCTACCCGGTGGGCTCCAACTCCCGGTACGAGATCGCGCCGCTCTTCTACCGGATGTCCAGCTCGGCCCTGGACGACGCACCCGAGCTGGCCGACTGGGTGGTCCGCGTCAATCCGATGCGCGCCGGTGCCGACCTCGTCCTGGACATCCTGCGCCGCTCCCTGGCGGTGATCGGTGCCGAACCACCCGCGCCCGGAGCACCCGGACACCCCGCGTCCCCAGCGCCCGGACCTGCCCCCGCGCCTCCAGCGCCCGAAGCGCCCCGGCACCATGCCGCGCCCGCAGCCCCGCACGACGTACCGCAGCACCGCGCAAAGGACTGACGTGTTCCTCGACAGCCTCCTTGCCCGCAATCCGGAGCTCGCCGACACCGCGGCCGACCTCCACCGGCGCGGCGAGATCCCACCCGACACCTACGTCATGGACCTGGACGCCATCACGCAGAACGCGGCCCTGCTCGCGGACGCGGCCCGGCGCCTGGACCTGTCGCTGTGGTTCGTGGTCAAGCAGTTCGGCCGCAACCCGGAACTGATCCGGGCCGTCGCGCGCGCCATCCCCCGGTTCGCCGCCATCGACACCGACGAGGCCCGCACCCTGCACGCGGCCGGAGCCCGCGCCGGGAACCTCGGCCACCTGGTGCAGATCCCGCACCGCGCCCTCCCCGAGCTGCTGGCGCTGCGGCCGGAGACCGTCACCGTCTTCGACCTCGACAATGCGCGTGCCGTCTCCGCGGCGGCGCAGGGCCTGGGCCTGGTGCAGGACGTCCTCGTCCGGCTCGAGGGCGCCCCCGGCTCGGTCTACCCGGGGCAGGAGGGCGGTGTCCCGCTGACCGCGCTCGACACGTTCGCCGAGCAGGCCGAGCGGCTGCCGGGCATCCGGATCGCGGGAGTCACCGCGTTCCCCTGCGTTCTGTGCGACGCCAAGACCGGCCTCCCCGAGCCCACCCCCACCTTCGACGTCGCCCTCGAAGCCCGCGAGGCGCTGGCCGCACGCGGACACCGGGACCTGAAGCTCAGCGCACCCAGCGCCACCTCCGTGGCCAGTCTGCCGCTGCTCGCGCGGCTGGGCGCCACCCACGGCGAGCCCGGCCACGCCCTGACCGGCACCACACCGCTGCACGCGACCGACACCGGCCAGCCCGAACGGCCCGCCTACGTCTACGTGTCGGAAGTCGCGCACACGCTGGCGGACGGGCGGCCGGCACTGTTCGGCGGCGGGTTCTACCCGCGCGCGCACCTCAACTCCGCGCTGCTGCCCCGTACCGGGCAGCGGCTGGCGGTGCAGGACGCGCCCGCGGAGAACATCGACTACTACCGGCTGCTGGCCGCCCCCGGCGCCGGCCGGCCGGTGCGGGCCGGTGACACCGCGCTGCTGGCGTTCCGCACCCAGGTCTTCGTGACCCGCTCCAAGGTCGCGGTGGTGGCCGGGCTCGAGTCCGGAAGACCCCGGCTGACCGGGCTGTACGACGCACAGGGGAGGGCGCTGTGACCGGCGGGCGGGACGATCGGGGGCGCACCGTCATCCTCGTCGTCGACGGGTTCGGGATCGGGGCGATGCCGGACGCCGGTGCGCTGCGTCCCGGTGACCTGACCGCCGACACCTGCGGCCATGTGCTCGACCACGCCCGGGAGGCGCTCGGCAGGCCGCTGCGGCTGCCCGTCCTCGGCGCGCTGGGCCTGGGCCTGGTCCACCCGCACCCCGACCTCGCCCGCGGCACCCGGCTGCCCGTCGCGGCGGGCCGGGCGGCGCTGGGCTACCCCGGCGCCGACACCTTCGCCGGCCACCAGACGATGATGGGCGCGGACTTCAGCCGGGTGACCGTCGCCCGGCTCGGCGAGCATCTGACGGAGGTCACCGCGGCCCTGCGCACGGCGGGGCACCGGGTCGAACTCCTCGGCGGTCGGCCGCTGCTGCTGGTGGACGGCAGTGTGCTGGTGCACGACAACCTGGAGGCCGACCCCGGCATCAACTGGAACGCGTCGGCCGAGCTGGATGCCGTCGGCTTCGACGGCATCCTCGCCGTCGCCCGCACGGTGCGCGCGGTGGCGCCCGTCGCCCGGGTCATCGCGGTCGGCGGCCACGCGGACGGCCCGCTGTCCGAGTTCGTCCGCGACGGCGACGGCGGCACGGTGGGTCTGGACACCCCGGCGAGCGGCTTCTACCGGCACGACGGCCTCCAGGTGCGGCACCTGGGCGCGGAGCTGGACCACACCCGGCAACTGCCCGAGTTGGCGGCCCGCTCCGGCATCCCCGTGACCCTCGTCGGCAAGGCCGCGGACATCCTCGCCTGCGAGGCAGCGGTCCGCCGCCCCGCCGTGCCCACGGCAGACGTCCTCGCGCACACGGCGGAGGCGGTCCGCGCGCCGGGTGAGGCCCTGGTCGTCGCCAACGTGCAGGAGAGCGATCTGGCCGGGCACCAGCAGGACACCGAACGGTACGCACGCATCCTGGAGCAGGTCGACGCGGGGCTGGCCGCGCTGGTCGCGCTGCTGGACCGGCCCGGGGACCGGCTCGTGGTCACCGGCGACCACGGCAACGACCCGACCATCGGGCACGCCTACCACACCCGCGAGTATGTGCCGGTGCTCATCCACCGCCCCGGAGCGTCCGGAGTGGAGCTGCTGCCGGACGCGGACAGCCTCGCGGACGTGGGCGCCACCGCCGCCGCCGCGCTGGGGCTCGACCCCGGGGGCCTCGCCAACGGCAGACGGATGCCGCAGCGCGCCGCGGTGTGAGCGATCATGGGTCCGGCACCGGGCGTCCGGCCCGGGGCCGCCGGGTACCCGGCTCCCGCCGGACCGGTGCATCCCGCCGGGCCCGGCCGCAACCGCCGCCCACGGAAAGGACCGCGAACTCGTGCGCACTGTGAAGCTCCCCTCCGGTACCGCCGTCCCGGCCCTGGGCCAGGGCACCTGGCACATGGGTGACGACCCCTCCCGCCGGGCCCGGGAGCTGGAGGCGCTGCGCACCGGTATCGACCTGGGCATGACGCTCATCGACACCGCCGAGATGTACGGCAGCGGCGCTGCCGAGGAGTTGGTCGGCGAGGCCGTGCAGGGCCGCCGGGACGAGGTGTTCCTCGTCAGCAAGGTACTGCCCTCCCACGCCGACCGGCGCGGCACCGTCGAGGCGTGCCGGGCCAGCCTGCGCCGGCTGGGCACCGACCGCATCGACCTCTATCTGCTGCACTGGCGCGGCGGTGTCCCGCTGGCCGAGACGGTCGAGGCGCTGGAGGACCTGGTACGCCAGGGCGACATCCGCTTCTGGGGAGTGAGCAACCTCGACACCGACGACCTCGCCGACCTGCCCGGTGGAGCCGTGCCGGAGACCGACCAGGTGCTCTACAACCTCTCCCGGCGCGGCCCCGAGTTCGATCTGCTGCCCCGCTGCCGCGAGTTGGCGGTCCCCGTGATGGCCTACTCCCCGGTCGAGCAGGGGCGGCTGCTGGAGCACCCCGCACTGCGCACGGTCGCCGACGCGCACGGAGTATCCCCCGCGCAGGTGGCGCTGGCCTGGGTGCTGCGCCACGAGGACGTCATCGCCATCCCCAAGGCCTCGGTGCGCGCGCACGTCGAGGAGAACCGCGCGGCGGCCGATCTGCGGCTCACCGACGAGGACCGTGCCGTGCTGGACGAGGCCTTCCCGCCGCCGCACCGCAAGCGTCCGCTGGAGATCCTCTGACCGGTAGCCTGTCGCCGCCCGCCCGGCCCCCCGGAAAACCGGTGGTCTGCGGGCCGTCGGCGCATGATCCTGGACGCCGTGTCAGAACCTCAGCACGAACATCAGCACGAACAACCCGCGCGCCGTATTCGTGCGCTGCACACGGCGTCCACGGTCACCGTCTACCAGGCGTACGCTCCCCGGCTCGGCGTGCCCGCCGCCCGTGACGGCCGGTTCCCCGCCGCTTGGAAGCGGGACCGGATGACCTGGATCAAACCGTCCTTCCTGTGGATGATGTACCGCTGCGGCTGGGCCACCAAGCAGGACCAGGAGACCGTGCTGGCCGTGGAGATCACCCGCGAGGGCTTCGAGTGGGCGCTGCGCCGCGCCTGCCTGTCGCACCACGACGCGGAGCGGCATCCCGACCGCGCGGCGTGGAAGCGGCAGTTGCGGGAGTCCCCGGCCCGGGTGCAGTGGGATCCCGAACGCGACCTGCATCTGCGTCCGCTGCCCTACCGTTCCCTCCAGCTCGGCCTGGCGGGTGAGGCCGCACGCCGCTACGCCGACGAGTGGACGGTCTCGCTCACCGACGTCACTCCGCTCGCCCACCGGGTGCACGCCGCCGTGCGTGCCGGTGACCTGACGGGTGCTCGCAGCCTGCTGCCCGCTGAGGAGCCCTATCCGGTGAGCCCGGAGCTCCTCGCGCATCTCACCTCCTGAGGCCGCCCCGCGTCGGCAGGGGTCGGGGTCAGTCGATGAAGTAGTTCCAGAAGACGCCGACCTCGGCCTCCGAGGCGGCGACCACCCCCAGGTCCAGGATGTAGCCGTCCCGCTCGGCTGCGGGATGGGTGAGGCAGGAGACGGCGAGCGTCCGGCGGCACCTGTCGGCGGCCTCCGTACCCCTCTCCTCGCCGTCGGATGCGTCATCGAACGCGTCGTCGACGAACTCGTCGGCCAGCAGGTCCTCGTTGGTGGCGAACTCCGCGGCGGGGCCGAACCTGGCCAGGGCGGTGCGGGCCGCGGCACGCAGGGCCGGTTCGGAACGGCGGTGGAGCGGGGGGTCGCCGTACTCGGCGCAGTGGCGCGTCAGCAGCATGGTGGCTTCCCGCCGGTTGATCAGTTCCAGGTGGTGGTTGAGGTGGTGCGCGTCCACCAGGGCAAGCGGGTAGTACGGGGCCTGCGAGGTGCGGGAGGGGCTCCCCGCGTGCTGGTCGACGGTGTGCCAGCCCCGCGGGTCCCGGGTGCCGAGCCGCAGCACCGCCGAGACGTCCTGCAGCCAGTCGGCGTGCCGCCGCGGACCCACCGCGGCCAGCCATGGCCCCAGCGCGTCCAGCGCTCCCTTCCATGCGGCCGCGTCCGGAGTCGGCACGGACGGGGACGGTATGGACGGGGACGGTATGGAACGGGACGGCATGGAAGGGGACGAGGCGGACGGGGCCGGCACGGACGGGGCCGGCACGGACGGGGGCTCGCCGGGCGGAGACAGGGCCATGGCGGGACCTTATCCCTGGCGCTGTCCCGTTCGTCCGCCGGCCGGGAACGAGCGCGGACCGCGGCCCTGCGGGGCGAGGACCTCCACCATCTCGGCGAGATCTTCGCAGGCGGCGGCGATCCTTCGGTGGGTGTTGCGCTTCTCGGCGGTGACGGCGGCCAGCAGCAGCGTGGTCAGCGCGGCGGAGCCGTTCAGGGCCTGGAGCGTGATCATGCCCGTGATCAGGTCCTCTCGTGCGAAGACCCCCACCCGCGCGGTGGCGGCCCCGGTCGCGGCGACGGCGAGGATGGTCGTACTCACCGCGCAGCCCGCCAGCTGGAACCGGAGCGCGGCCCACACCAGCAGCGGGAAGATCAGGAACAGCAGGTCCATGGGGGCGCGGGTCACCACGATGGCCAGTACCGTCGTCGCCGCGCCCAGTCCCAGGGCCTCCACCGCCTGCAGGACGCTGCGCGGCCGGCCCAGCTTGGGCAGGGACAACAGCAGTGGGGTGACGACCAGGACGCCGACCGCGTCGCCCGCCCACCACGCGGACCAGACCGGCCAGAACTCGTGCAGCGTGAGGTTGCCGCCCGCCACCACCATCAGGGTCCCCACGGTCGCGCTCACCAGCATGCCCAGGAACGCCGCGAGGAAGACCAGGCTCACCCCGTCCCGCAGCCGGTCCACCTGTTCGCGGAATCCCGCGCGGTGCAGCAGCAGGCAGGCGAGGACCGGGGCGAGCGCACTGCCCGCGACGGAGCCCAGCGAGGTCCAGCTCAGCGGCCCCATGTTGGTGAGCACCAGCAGCGCGCCGAGGGCCACCCCCGGCCACACCCGGAGCCCGAACCAGAGGAGTCCGGCGACGGCGATACCGGTCGGCGGCCAGAACGGGGTGACGACCGCGCCCTCGACCGCCACCTTCCACAGCAGGCCGAGCCGTCCGCCGCCGTAGTAGAGCAGAGCGAGCACGACGAGCCGCAGCACGTAGGCCGCGAGCAGCCGCGACCGGGTGTCGCCGAGCAGCGCACCGGTCGGCGCGGGAGCGGGTTCCGGCGGGTGGTCGGCTGTCGTCTCGCTGGGGGGCACATCGTTCATCAGACAACGCCCGGCGCCGCACGGTCCGTCTGACACGCCTCCGGCCCGTCATAGCTGAGCACCAGTACGGCCGCGTCGTCGGTGTGCCCGGTCTGCTCCGCCACCTCCATCACCCGGTCGGCGAGCACTTCGGGGTCCTCGCGCACGCCGTCCCGCAGCACCCGCGCCACCTGGTCGAGGCCCTGCTCCAACGGGAAGCGTGGCCCCTCCACCACCCCGTCGGTCAGCAGAGCCAGTGCACCCGGCTGGGTGAAGCGGTACTCGGTGACGGTGTAGGTCTGGCCCTCCAGCACGGCCAGCGGCAGGCCGATCTCCTCCGGGGTGTGGTCGACGACGCCGCACACACCGTCGGCCCGCGCCCACACCGCGCCGGTGTGTCCGGCGCGCGCGGTGTGCACGCTCCAGGTGCGCGGGTCGAAGCGCAGGAAGACGCAGGTGGCGAAGAGCGGGTTGTCGATCGCGGCGAGCAGCTCGTTGGCGGTGTGCAGGATCTCGCCGGGGTCCGTGGAGCCCATGGCGGCCACGGCGCGCAGCGCGATGCGCACCTGGCCCATGTAGGCGGCGGCCTCCACGTCGTGCCCCTGGACATCGCCCACCGAGAAACTGAGGGTGCCGTCGGACAGCAGGAAGCCGTCGTACCAGTCGCCTCCGATGTCCAGGCCGTTGCGGGCCGGAGCGTAGCGGGCCGCGACGCGCAGGCCGGGCGCGGTCGGCAGGGTGGAGGGCAGCATGCCGCGCTGCAGGGCCTCGGCCAGCTCGACCCGCGCGCGCTGGACCTCGACCTCCTCGCGGACCCGGGCGGTGAGCTGTCCGAGCTGCGAGAGCAGATCGTCCGCGCTCGCCGGCCGCGCGTGACGGTGCCGACCCCGACCCTCCATGATCCGAGCGTAGCCCCGGACGGACGGCCGCGCCCGGTGAGCGGGTGCGTACGGAGGGCGGCCCGGGCGCCGGACGCGGCGGCGGGGGCCGCGTCGGCAACGCGGTCGGTCCCGGACGGGCACCGCGGTCGGTCCCGGACGGGCACCGCGGTGCCGGGCGGCCCGCGGTGCCGGGTGGTGGCTGGGTGCCGGCGGCACCGCAGCGCGGCGGCCGCACGATGGAGGGCGGAGTCAGTCCCTCCCGGCTGCCTGCGCGTCCGCGTCCTCCCGGCCCGCGCACAGCGCGGCCACCGACAGCGCGCCCCAGCCCACCGAGACGGCCACCGCCTTGGCCCGGGTGGCGCGGGGGAGGGTCGTGCCGAGCAGTACCGCGTCGCCCAGGTCGGCCGCGATCCGCAGCCAGGCGGCCGTCCGCAGCGCGGCGCCCTCCGGTGCCAGCACGAGGGCGAGGCCGCTGGCCGCGTCCCGCCAGGCCAGCGGCCGCAGCGAGGTACGGGTGTCGGGGGCGGTCCGGCCGTCCTGGTCCACCAGCCCGGACGGCTTGGCCAGCAGCGCGGGCCAGGCCGTGACAGCGGCGCCGTACACGGCCGTCGCCGCTCCTACAGCCCTCAGCAGTCCCACGCGCATCGCACTCTCCGCTCTCTCACTCGCCCGCTCCCGCGGTCCGCGGGCCGGTGCGAGGCGTACCGCCGGTGGTCGGCGGCACCGTGCGCGCCGCCGCGCACCGCGGTACGGGGCGGAGGGCGTGCGGTGCCACCGGGGGCACCGTACCCGCGCCGGGGCGCCGTCCGGGTGCCGAACCGGCGGGCATCGCCCGCGGGCGGGGCACTGGGGGGCACTGGGGGCGCTGTGGGGGACTCGGACGGCTCGTACGGAACCGGCGAATCGACCGCGAAGAGCCGCGCGCGTGACGGGCACGGCCGACGCGCTGTCACGTACTCCGACGTACTCCGACGTACTCCGACGTGCCCGAGGGCCGGGTCTGCGGGCGGTCAGGCCCCGACCGAGGAACGGGACGCGGCCGCCGGGTCCCCGTTCGGCGGCTCTCCGCCCGCGGGGGCGCCGTCCGAGGGCGTGCCGTCCGAGGGGGCGCCGTCCGAGGGGGCGCCGTCCGGACGTTTCCCGCCCGGGGACTGCTCCCCGGACGCCCCGGCCAACCGGGAGCGGGGCCGCCCATAGCGGGAGTAGACCAGCGCTCCGATCGCCAGGAAGGCCGCGAACTGGATCCAGGTCACCAGCGGCAGCCCGGACATCAGGTACAGGCTCAGTGCCACGCCCAGCAGCGGCGACCAGGGGGAGAACGGCACCCGGAAGCTGCGGCGCAGCCCGGGCTGCGAGCGGCGCAGCGCCAGGACGCACACGTTCACCACCGCCATGATCGCCAGGGTGCCGATCACCGTCATGTCGAGCACGACGTCCAGCGGCACCACGGCTGCGGGGACGGCGAAGACGACGGCGACGATCCAGGTGTTGGCGACCGGGGTCGAGGTCCTGGGCGAGACCCGTGCGAACACCGGCGGCACCAGCCCGTCCCGGGACATCGACAGCAGGATCCGGGTCTGCCCGTACATCACCGCCAGCACCACCGAGGCGATGGCCACCACCGCACCCAGCGCTATCACGGTGGAGCCGAAGGCCGATCCCGTGGCGTGGTCGACGATCAGCGAGAGCGCGGCGGGCTTGCCGCCCACCTGCTCCCAGGGCATCGCGCCGATGGCCGCGACCGACACCAGGCAGTAGAGCAGTGCCACGCAGCCGATGGTCACCAGGATCGCGAGCGGGACGTTCCGGCGCGGGTTCCTGACCTCCTCACCGGCGGTGGAGATGGCGTCGAACCCGATGAAGGAGAAGAAGGCCAGCGACGCGCCCGCTCCGATACCGCCCAGGCCCTCGGGTGTGAACGGCGAGAGGTTCCCGGCGTCGTAGGCGGTGAAGGCGATGGCGCAGAAGAGCACCAGGATGCCGACCTTGATCACTGCCATCGCGGCCGTGGCCCGCGCGCTCTCCCGCACGCCGCGCACCAGCAGCACGGCGGCGAGCAGCATCACGACCACCGCGGGTACGTTGACGACGCCGCCGTGCCCGGGGGCGTCGGCGAGGGCGGCCGGGATGCGCACCCCGACGGTGTTCTCCAGCAGTTCGTTGAGGTATTGCCCCCAGCCGATCGCGACGGCGGAGACCGAGACGCCGTATTCCAGCAGCAGGCACCAGCCCACCAGGAACGCCGCACGCTCTCCGAGAGCGGCGTAGGTGTAGGAGTAGGAGCTGCCCGAGACCGGGATGGCGCTCCCCAGCTCGGCGAAGGAGAAGGCGGTGAAGACGCAGGTCAGTGCGGCCAGGACGAACGAGACGAGGACGGCGGGACCGGCCTCGGCGACGGTGTCGGACAGGCCGACGAAGATGCCGGTGCCGACGATCGCGCCGACGCCGAAGCACACAAGCTGGAACGGGCCGAGGGTGCGCTTGAGGCCGTGTCCCTCAAGGTCGGCGCCGGACTCGGTGACCAGCAGATCGGGGGACTTCAGACGCAGGCCGGTGCGGGGCATGGGACTTCCAGGATGGTGCGGGGGTGTGCACGGGGTGGGTGCACAGGCGGGACGTGCGCAGGGGTGCCTGGCACGGGGACACAAGGGAAGGGTCCGGGCGGGTGCCCGGACCCTTCGAGATGTCCTCCATCGTAAGTGCCGCGCCTGCATGATCCCGCGGATACCCGTATGACTATGCGCACAGCCGCACAGCCGCACAGCCGCACAGCCGCACAGCCGCACAGCCGCAGAGCCGCAGAGCCGCAGAGCCGCAGAGCCGCAGAGCCGCAGAGCCGCACAGCCGCACAGCCGCACAGCCATAGCTCCGGGTGCCCGGCCGGCGTCAGCCCAGCGTGGCCACCAGTACGGCCTTGATCGTGTGCAGCCGGTTCTCGGCCTGGTCGAAGACGACCGAGTACGCCGACTCGAACACCTCGTCGGTGACCTCCAGTGAGGTCAGTCCGTGCTGCTCGTGGATCTCCCGGGCCACCGCCGTGCCCAGGTCGTGGAAGGCCGGCAGGCAGTGCAGGAAGCGCACCTCGGGGTTCCCGGTGGCCCGCAGGACGTCCATGGTGACCGCGTACGGCTTCAGGAGTGCGATCCGCTCGGCCCACACCTGCTGCGGCTCGCCCATGGAGACCCAGACGTCGGTGGCGAGGAAGTCCGCCCCGGCGACGCCCTCGGCCACGTCCTCGGTCAGGGTGATCCGCGCGCCGGTGCGCTCGGCCACCTCACGGGCCCGGGTGACCACCGGCTCCTCGGGCCACAGCGGGCGCGGGGCCGCGATGCGCACGTCCATCCCCAGCAGCGCCCCGGTGACGAGGTAGGAGTTGCCCATGTTGTTGCGCGCGTCGCCCAGGTACGCGTAGGCGAGCTCCTCCGGCGGCCTGCCCGCCGCGCCCGGCGCGTGCTCGGTCATGGTGAGCACGTCGGCGAGCATCTGGGTGGGGTGCCACGCGTCCGTGAGCCCGTTGAAGACCGGCACCCCGGCGTGCGCGGCCAGCTCCTCGACCTTCTCCTGTCCGCTGCCGCGGTACTGGATCCCGTCGAACATCCGCCCGAGCACGCGCGCGGTGTCCTTTATGGACTCCTTCACGCCCAGGTGCGAGCCGGCCGGGTCCAGGTAGGTGGTGTGCGCTCCCTGGTCGGCGGCGGCGACCTCGAAGGCGCAGCGCGTGCGCGTGGAGGACTTCTCGAACAGCAATGCGATGTTCCGGCCCCGCAGTCGCGGCTGCTCGGTGCCCTCCCGCTTCGCCGCCTTCAGCTCGGCGGCCAGGGAGACGAGGCCGCGGAACTCCTCCGGCGTGAAGTCCAGCTCCTTGAGGAAGTGGCGGCCGGTGAGATCTGCTGCCATGGGGGCTCCTAGGTGCGCGCGTGCAGTGCTGTCCGCAATTGTATACGGCGCAATGAATTCCTATACGACCGGGTCGCGCTCCACCGGGCAGCTCATACAGCGCGGCCCACCGCGCCCCCGCCCCAGCTCACCGCCGGGGATCTCCACCACCTCGACGCCCTGCCGCCGCAGATGCGTGTTGGTCGTCACGTTCCGGTCGTAGGCCACCACGACACCCGGCTCGACGGCCAGCACGTTGCAGCCGTCGTCCCACTGCTCCCGCTCGGCGGAGCGCACGTCCTGCGTCGCGGTCAGCACCCGGATCCGGTCCAGCCCCAGCGCCGCCGCGACAGCCCGGTGCATGTGCTCGGGGGCGTGGTCGGAGACCTTCAGCTCCTGGGCGCCGGAACCCGGCTCGATCGTGTACGAGCGCAGCATGCCCAGCCCCTCGTACTGGGTGAAGGTCTCCCCGTCGACCATCGTCAGCACCGTGTCCAGGTGCATGAAGGCCCTGCGCTTGGGCATGTCCAGCGCGACGATCGACCGGGCCGAGCCCTGCGCGAACAGCCCGTGCGCCAGGGTTTCCACGGCCTGCGGGGTGGTCCGCTCGCTCATCCCGACCAGCACCGCGCCGTTGCCCAGCACCAGCACGTCGCCGCCCTCGATGGTGGCGGGGTACGCCGACTGGCCGCCCGCCCAGGTGTGGAAACCGCCGCTCGGACCGCCGTCCGCGGCGGCCGCGAACAGCGGATGGTGCCGGTAGACGGCCTCGAAGTGGACGGTCTCGCGCTGCCGCGCCGGCCAGCGCATCGCGTTGATGCACACCCCGTCGTACACCCACGCGGAGGTGTCCCGGGTGAAGATGTGGTTGGGCAGCGGGGCCAGCAGGAAGTCGTCCTCGTCCATCACATGGAAGCGCACCGAGGCCGGCTCGGCGCAGCGCTCCAGGTACTCGCGCTTGGTCATGCCCCCGATCAGCGCCTCCGCCAGCTCGGCCGTCGGCAGCCGGTCGAAGGAGTCCCGCAGATGGTCGGTGGCCAGCAGCCCGTACTCCTTCTCGTCGAAGACCCGGTCCAGGACCAGTGCGCGGGCGGCGGGGACGTCGAGCGCCTCCGTCAGCAGATCCCCGAACAGATGTACCTCGACGCCGAGTTCGCGCAGCGTACCGGCGAACGCGTCGTGCTCCTCCAGGGCCCGGCGCACCCACAGCACGTCGTCGAAGAGGAGCTCGTCCTTGTTGGAGGGGGTGAGCCGCTTCAGTTCGAGCCCCGGCCGGTGCACGATGACGCGGCGCAGCCGCCCGGTCTCGGAGTCGACATGGAATCCCATGCGCTCATCCTGACGGAGCGCCCCGCGCACCGCGAGGAGTCGACAGGCCCCGACGCCGCACGCGCCCCGCCCGATTCAGCCGTCCTGCCGCAGGATCCGCCCCACCGCGGCGATGTCCCGCGGCCCCACCCGGCAGCAGCCGCCGACCAGCCGGGCCCCGCGCGCCACCCACTCCGGAACCCGCCCCGCCGCGAACGACGGCGACCCCGTCCAGCGGGCCCGTGCCGCGTCCCACCCCTCGCCGCTGTTCGGATAGGCGACCAGCGGCACCCCCGGGCACGCCCGCGAGGCCGCCTCCAGCGCCGCGTCCACCTCCTCGGACGCGCAGCAGTTCACGCCGACCGCGACCACCTGCGGATTGCCCGCGGCGGGCCCGAACGCCTCCGCCAGCGGCTGCCCCGCGCGGGTGCGCCCGCCCGCCACCGTGCAGCTCAGCCACACCGGCAGCCCGCAGTCCGCCGCGGCCCGCAGCAGCGCCTCGGCCTCCACCGCGTCGGGCACCGTCTCCAGCGCGAGGACGTCCGGCTCCGCCGCCGCCAGCGCCTCGATCCGCGGCCGGTGGAAGTCGGCCAGCTCCGCGACGCCCAGTCCGTACCGGCCCCGGTACTCGCTGCCGTCCGCGAGCACCGCGCCGTAGGGGCCGACCGAGGCCGCGACCCACACCTGCTCGCCGGTCGCGCCCCGCGCCGCCGCCCGCGCCAGCTCCACGCTGCGCCGGAACAGCGCCGCCGCCTGCGCCGTATCCCGGCCGCGGCGCCCGAAGCCCTCGAACGACGCCTGGTAGCTGGCGGTGATCAGCACGCGCGCCCCGGCCCGGACGTACGCCGCGTGCGCGGCCTCGACCTCCCCGGGCGCCTCGGCCAGCAGGCGGGCCGACCACAGCTCGTCGCCGAGGCCGTTGCCCTGCGCCTCCAACTGGTGGGCGAGCCCGCCGTCCAGCAGTACGGTGCCCCGGTCGAGTGCCCGGGCGAGCGGGGACGCGGGATGCGGGGTCACGACAGCTTGGCCTGCACCTGATCGGCGATCAGTGCCAGGTGGTCCAGGTCGCTCAGGTCGAGGATCTGGAGGTAGACGCGGGAGCTGCCCAGCTCGCCGAACCGGCCGATCCGGTCCACGACCTCCTCCGGCGTGCCCGCCAGTCCGTTCTCCTTCAGCTCGGACACCTCGCGGCCGATGGCCGCAGCGCGGCGGGCCACCTCCGCGTCGTCCCGGCCCACGCAGGCCACCAGCGCGTTGGAGTACACCAGCTCCGCGGCGTCGCGGCCGCGGTCCCGGGCGGCGGCCCGCACCCGGTCGAACTGCCGCTCGGTGTCGGCCAGGGAGCCGAAGGGCACGTTGAACTCGTCCGCGTAGCGCGCCGCCAGCCGCGGCGTGCGCGTGGCGCCGAAGCCGCCCACCAGGACCGGGATGTGTTCCTGGTGCGGCTTGGGCAGCGCGGGGGAGTCCGTGAGCTGGTAGTAGGTGCCCTGGTGGCTGAACGTCTCACCGGCCGGGGTCTCCCACAGCCCCGTGATGATCGCGAGCTGCTCCTCCAGCCGGCCGAACTTCTCCTTGGGGAAGGGGATGCCGTAGGCGGTGTGCTCCGCCTCGAACCACCCCGCGCCCAGGCCGAAGTCGACGCGGCCGCCCGACATGGCGTCCACCTGGGCCACCTGGATCGCCAGCGGCCCCGGCAGCCGGAAGGTTCCGGCGGTCATGAGCGTGCCCAGCCGGATGCGGCTGGTCTCCCGGGCGAGCCCGGCCAGGGTGATCCAGGCGTCGGTGGGCCCGGGCAGTCCGTCGGAGTCGCCCATGGCCAGATAGTGGTCGGAGCGGTAGAACGCGTCGAAGCCGAGGTCTTCGGTGGCCTTCGCGACCTTCAGAAGCGTGTCGTAGTCGGCCCCCTGCTGGGGCTCGGTGAAGATTCGCAGTCGCATGCCCCCATACTGCCTGGTCGCACAGCGGTGCGGGGCGGCGCGGGCACCGGCCCGGGCCGGTGCGCCCGCCTCGGCCGTGCCGGACCTGCTTCAGCCGTCCCGAGCGGCGTCCTCGCCGGTCCTGCCGGTTCTGCCGGTTCTGCCGGTTCTGCCGGTTCTGCCGGTCCCGCCGTCCTCTTCGTCCCGTCCCGAGTCGGCTCGCGGGAGGCGGAGCAGGCTGGTGCGGAGGACTTCCCGGGCCCGGTCCGGGGGCAGCCGTCCGGCGTCCGCCTGCTCGCTCGCCGTGTGCGCGAGGGCGATGACGACGGAGACCAGCCAGTCCGCCGGGAGCCGGTCGTCGAACTGGCCGTCGTGCCGGCCGCGCCGGACGACCCGTTCCAGCAACTCGGCGACGGCGACGTGCCGCTCCGCATCCTCCCGCGCGCCCGTCGGCAGCGCTGTCGCGGCCGCCCGCGAGGCGGTGGACGAGGCCGGCTACGAACTCGTCACCGGCTGCGGCGAGTAGAGCCGCGCGACCGCCGGGCGGTCACGCCAGGCTGCCGCGTTCCCGCATGGCCAGGGTGCGGAGGATCGCGGCGATCCGGTCGCCCGACTCGTCGGCCGCGTCGATGGCTTCCATGCACTGCCAGTACAGCGCCTCCTCCTCCGCCGTGACCGCGACGCCGACCAGGGCGACCCCGGCCTCGCCCAGGAGTGCGCCCAGGTCGTCCAGTGTGCGCCGGGGATCGTCGATCTCCGAGAGCTGGGCTGCGCGCACCGCCCCGGCCCGCATTGCCTGGTTCCTGGAGCCGTTGGCTCTGCCGCCGACCTCGCTCAGCCCCAGCGCTTCCGACCGGACCGCCGGGGGGCCGCTGACCGCGAGATGGCTGCCGACCGCCGCGGCGAGCGCCTGCGCCTGCCAGGCCTCGGCGAGAGTGTCGGACACGTCCGCGCTGAGCGCGAGGGCCTGGCGTGTGGCGGCGATGAGCCGGCCTGCGTCCATCTGCCTACCCCTCACGGGTCATTACCCAGCGTGACTGAAATGGGCCAGTTTCGCCGGGAGGTTTCGGAATTTCGTGGATAAAAGGCTCGTGCGACGAAGTTCTTCACTCCATAGAGTGACCGGTTCCGGGCTTCGGGAAACGCTTTTCGTTCCTCTCGATCTTCGCTTCCAGTGCCGCGAGGGGGTCGACCCCCACCACGTGGCAGAACTGGAGCAGGTACGCGAGGACATCCGCGACCTCGTCCTCGACCCGCGCGGCGCCTTCGGCACCCGCCATCACCCGCGCCGACTGCTCCGGGGTCAACCACTGGAAGATCTCCACCAGTTCGGCCGCCTCCACGCTCAGTGCCGCCGCCAGGTTCTTGGGGGTGTGGTACTGCCCCCAGTCCCGCGCCTCGGCGAACCGGGCGAGTCGCCGTTGGAGACCCGCGACCGTGCGGGGAGCCTCCTGGTGGCCGCCGGCCCCGCCCGGGTCGCCGGTACGTGCCTCGTCTGCGTCGTCGTGCTCTGCGTTCACGCTCCAAGGTCTACCAGCAGCGGCCCGCCGGCCGGCCCCGCCTCCCGGGCCAGCGCGCTGCCGGTGGTACTCGTCGCCAGCAGCCGCACATGACCGCGTTCTCCCATCCGTCGGGCGAGCGCCAGGAGTTCGGCCGCCTGCCGTCCATCCAGTCCCCGGTCCGCGCCGTCCGCCAGGACCGTGAGCGCCTGCCGCGCGGCCGGGACCTCGTGCACCGTGTCCACCGACAGCACCCCGGGTCCGGTCAGCAGGACGAGCGCCAGCGCGGTGAACCGCAACTCGCCCTCGCCCAGCCACTCCAGCGGTGTGCCCGGCCCGCCGTCGTCCCGCACCAGTACGCCCCGCACCAGCTCCGATTCCTGCCCGCTGCCGCACCCGGCCGGTTCCGCGCGCAGCTCGGCGACCGGTCCGGCGCAGCCCTCCCGCACCGCTGCCAGGAGGGCCGCGTGCCGGGTGCCGCACTCCGCCCGGGTGCGGCGCAGGACGTCCGCCAGGTTGCCGCAGTCGCCGCGCAGCCTCCCGTCCCGGGCCGCGACCGGCCCCCGCATCAGCGTGGGCACCGGTGCACAGGCGAAGACCGAGCGCAGCGCGACCACGACCTGCTCGACCGCCTCCAGCAGCACCTGCTCCTCCGGCGTCGTCCCGGCGACCCGCAGCGGCAGCAGCGGCAGGGTCAGCCGGTCGTCGGGCATCCGCAGCGTCCGGTGAGTGCCTGCCGCCGGGCAGGTGGCCGCCACCGCGCGCCGGGCCGGGTCCCGCAGCGCCGTGGAGAGCAGCGTCCCGCCGGCGTGATCGGACAACCGCTCGCCCACGACGCGCAGTTCGGGTTCCGCCTGGACGGCGACGTCGAAGCGCAGCGGTCCGGACGGGCCCGCCACGGTGCAGCCGAGCCGGAAGCCGCGCCGCCCCTGGCGGTCGGGCCGGGCGGTCCGCGGGACGTAGGGCGAGCCCGCGGGCGGGGCGGGCGGCGCGCCGAAGACCTCGTCCAGCGGACTGCCCTGGCCGAGTCGTGCCAGCGCCTCGTACGCCTCCAGGACGGTGGACTTGCCGCTGCCGCTGGGCCCCGTCAGTACGGTGACGGGCGCCAGCGGAACGGTTCGGGTGCGCAGCGCGCGGAAGGCGGACAGGTGCAGGGCGCTGACGGCAGGTGCCCGTGCGGCCCCTCCCGGCCCGCCGTCGGAGCCGTCGGCGGGGGCGCGTGAGAACTCCGCGGCGTCGCCGGGCTCGCCGGTGTCGCCGGGCTCGCCGGGGCCGCCGCCGGGGTGGCCAGGACCGTCCGCGGGGTTGTCGATGCCGTCCGCACGGCCGTCCAGGGTGGCGGCGGCTCCGCCGCCGTGCTGTGCCGCTCGCATGCCGGGGACCGTATGCCTGCCCCCGCGAGGTGAACCGTTCCCGCACCTCCGCGCTCCCCCGATCGGATGACGCGTGGCGGCGCCGGGTGCGCGCGGCGGGCCGGGGACCCGGTGTCGTCTATCGCGCACTCGTGACGACAGTCAGAATGCAGTGATACGTTCGACGCGGTGGCCGGCCCGACCGACTGGCGGGAGGCCGACGGTTTGCCGACGGAGCGACGGAGGCCGCGGGATGAGCCCGTTCACCGGATCTGCGCAGCGCACCGAGGAATGGCGGCATCTGCGGGTCGCCGAGGAGGAGGGCGTCACCACCGTGACGCTCGACCGGCCGGAGAAGCTGAACGCGCTCACCTTCGAGGCGTACGCCGACCTCCGCGACCTGCTCGCCGAACTGACCCACCGCGACCGCACCCGAGCCCTCGTACTCGCGGGCGAGGGGCGCGGCTTCTGCTCGGGCGGCGACGTGGACGAGATCATCGGCGCCACCCTGCGGATGGACACCGCCCGGCTGCTGGAGTTCAACCGGATGACCGGCCAGGTCGTCCGCGCCCTGCGGGAGGCGCCGTTCCCCGTGGTGGCGGCCGTCCAGGGGGTGGCGGCGGGCGCGGGCGCGGTACTCGCGCTCGCGGCGGACTTCCGGGTGGCCGACCCCACCGCGCGGTTCGCCTTCCTCTTCACCCGCGTCGGCCTCTCCGGCGGGGACATGGGCGCGGCGTACCTGCTGCCCCGGGTGGTCGGGCTGGGCCACGCCACCCGCATCCTGATGCTGGGGGAGCCCGTGCGGGCGCCGGAGGCCGAACGGATCGGCCTGCTCAGCCAGTTGGCGGAGGAGGGCGAGGCCGGACCGGCCGCGGACGCACTGGCCCGGCGGCTGGCGGACGGTCCCGCGCTCGCCCACGCACAGACCAAGGCGCTGCTCACCGCCGAGCTGGACCTCCCACTGTCCGGCGCGGTCGAACTGGACGCCGCCACCCAGGCGCTGCTGATGCACGGCGAGGACTACCAGGAGTTCCACGCGGCCTTCACCGAGAAGCGGCCGCCGTCCTGGCGGGGCAGGTGAGCAGGCCGTGACCGCGGTGCACCCGGCGCCGTCCTCGGGGAACCGGGCACTGCGCGTGGCCGTCATCGGCGGCGGCCCGGGCGGACTGTACGCCGCGCTGCTGCTCAAACGGCTCGACCCGGCGCGCGCGGTGACGGTCTACGAACGCGACGCACCGGGCGAGACGTTCGGCTTCGGCGTCGTCCTCTCCGACGAGACCGTCGGCGGGATCGAGAACGCCGACCCGGACGTCTTCGCCACCCTGGGCGAACATCTGGTGCGGTGGGACGCGATCGAGGTCGTGCACCGGGGCCGGACCCTCACCTCCGGCGGGCACGGCTTCGCGGCGCTCGGCCGCCGCACGCTCCTGTCGGTGCTGCACGAGCGGTGCCGCGGGCTCGGCGTGGCGCTGCGCTTCCGCACCCAGGCGCCCCCGGCCGCCGAACTGGCCCGCGACCACGACTTGGTCGTCGCCGCCGACGGGCTGCACAGCGCCACCCGGGCCGCGCACGCCGACGTCTTCCGGCCCGCGCTGACCACCCACCGCTGCCGGTACATCTGGCTGGCCGCCGACTTCGCGCCGGACGCCTTCCGCTTCGAGATCGCCGAGACTCCGCACGGCATCCTCCAGCTGCACGCCTACTCCTATGCGCCGGACCGCTCGACCGCCGTGGTCGAGGCCCGCGAGGAAGTGTGGCGGGCGGCTGGGCTGGACCGGCTGGACGAGCGCGCCGCGGCCGAGCGGTGCGCCGCGCTGTTCCCCGGGACCCTGCGCGGGCGGACACTGCACGGCAACCGTTCGCGGTGGACCGCCTTCCGCACGGTCGTCAACGAGCGCTGGTCGCACGGGAACATCGTGCTGCTCGGCGACGCCGCGCACACGGCGCACTTCTCCATCGGCTCGGGAACCAAACTCGCCGTCGAGGACGCCCTGGCGCTCGCGGCATGCCTGCGCGAGGAGCCCGACCTCCCCGCCGCGCTGGCCGCCTACGAGGCCGAGCGCAAGCCGGTCGTGCGATCCACCCAGCGCGCCGCGCACGCCAGTCTGACCTGGTTCGAGGAGCTGGCCGACCATGTCGCGCAGCCCCCGCACCGGTTCGCCTTCAACCTGCTCACCCGCAGCCGCCGCGTCACCCACGCCAACCTGAGGGTGCGCGACCCCGCGTTCGTCGCCGCGACGGAGCGGGAGGCGGGGATCCCGCCGGGCACCCCGCCCATGTTCACCGCCTTCGGGCTGCGCGGACTGGAGCTGCGCAACCGGGTCGTCGTCTCCCCGATGGACATGTACAGGTCCGAGCACGGCGTGCCCGGCGACTTCCACCTCGTCCACCTGGGCGCACGGGCCCTGGGCGGCGCCGGGCTGACCATGACCGAGATGGTGTGCGTCTCGGAGCTTGGCCGCATCACGCCGGGCTGCGCGGGGCTGTGGAACGACGAACAGGAGGCGGCCTGGCGGCGGATCGCCGCCTTCGTGCACAGCCAGTCCCCGACCGCCGCGCTCGGTCTGCAACTCGGCCACTCCGGGCGCAAGGGCTCCACCCGGCGCATGTGGGAGGGCATCGACGAGCCGTTGCCCGAGGGCAACTGGCCGCTGGTCGCCGCCTCCCCGCTGCCCTACCGCCCCGGTGTCAGCCAGACCCCGCAGGAGCTGACCCCCGCCGGGATGGCCGCCGTCCGGGAGGAGTTCACCGCCGCGGCGCGGCGCGGCGCCCGCGCGGGCTTCGATCTGCTGGAGCTGCACTGCGCACACGGCTATCTGCTCTCCGGCTTCCTCTCCCCGCTGACCAACCGGCGCACCGACGGCTACGGCGGCCCGCTGTCGGCGCGGCTGCGCTACCCGCTGGAGGTCTTCGACGCGGTGCGCGAGGTGTGGCCCGCCGAACGCCCCATGACGGTGCGGATATCCGCCACCGACTGGGCGCCGGGCGGAACCACGGGGGAGGACGCGGTCCGGATCGCGGCCGCCTTCGCCGAGCACGGCGCGGACGCCATCGACGTCTCCACCGGCCAGGTCGTCGCCGAGGAGCGCCCCGCGCTGGGCCGCTCCTATCAGACCCCGTTCGCGGACCGCATCCGCAACCGGCTGGGCATCCCGGTCATCGCCGTCGGAGCCGTCTCCTCCTGGGACGACGTCAACTCCCTGCTCCTCGCGGGGCGTGCCGATCTGTGCGCGCTGGCCCGGCCGCACCTGTACGACCCGCACTGGACGCTGCACGCGGCGGCCGAGCAGGAGTACGAGGGCCCCGGCGCGCCGTGGCCCGAGCCGTACCGGGCGGGCAGTCGCAGGCCTCCCACCGGCCGCACCGATGCGCCGAAGCCCCGCCTGTCCCTGTAGCCACTGCCGCTTCATACTGCGCGGTATGTAGTAATCCCCGGGCCTCGCTGCCCCGCACGGGGCTAGGCTGAGCGGTCCGTTCGCGATCCCCCCGCCTCCGGGGAAGGCGCCTCCGGGGCGCGGACGGGCGAGCCGGCGCGCACGCCCGCCGAAGCCGGAAAGGGGAGGAATGTGCCCGCTCTGAACCAGGCCGAACTGGTGCTGGTCCATGATCCGCTGGCCGGAGACCTGTTCTGGCAACCCGTCGCCGGGGCGTTGCGCGTACGGGGCCGCACGGTGAGCGTTCCCTCCCTGACCGCGGTCTTCGACGCCGCGGGACCCTACTACCCGGAACTGCTCGACGCCGTGGCCCGCCAGCTGGCCGCCCCCTCGGTCCCCGCCGCCCCCGTCGTCCTGGCCGGGCACAGCGCCGCGGGTGCCCTGCTGCCCGCGCTCCGCGAACTGCTCACCCGCGGGCACCGCCCGCCGCGCACCGTGGCCGGTACGGTCTACGTGGACGCGCCATGGCCGCTCCCGGGGCGGAGCGGGCTGGCGGCCCTCCCGCCGGAGCAGGCCGCACGC
This sequence comes from Streptomyces sp. NPDC006925, assembly GCF_042869575.1. Taxonomy (NCBI): domain Bacteria; kingdom Bacillati; phylum Actinomycetota; class Actinomycetes; order Kitasatosporales; family Streptomycetaceae; genus Streptomyces; species Streptomyces sp. NPDC006925. The sequence continues at coordinate 125,268 of NZ_JBIAGB010000015.1, read as the reverse complement.
CTGCGCGAGCTGGCCGAGGACGGCGTGCTGCCGCCCTGGGACATCGGCTTCGCCGAGCAGGCCCTGATCGACGCGGTCCCCGACCCGGTGCTCCGCGAACGGTTCCGCGCGGGCCTCCCGCGGCTGCCGCTCGCCTACTTCCAGGAGCCCGCCCCGGCCGCCGTCCCGGACCCGGACCCCGCCCGCACGGCCTACCTGCGGCTCAGCCCCCGCTACGAGGAGACCGCGATGCGGGTGGAAGCCCTCGGGCACCGGGTGCTGCGGCGCACCGCACACCATCTGAGCCCGCTCACCGACCCGGAGGCCACCGCCGACGCGCTGGAGAAACTCGCCCTGCGCTTCGCTCTCCGCTCCGCCTGACGGGACCCCCGCACCGCCGTACGGTGGAAGTATGTACGCACGGAGGCGGCGGCGGTACTTCACGCTGATGGTCATCTGCCTGGTGCTGTTCGTCAGCGCCTGGGCCTTCGTGCGGCTGTGGTCGGTGCCCGCCGCCATCGCCCTGTGCGCCGTCGCCATGGTCCTCCCGCCGCTCGCCGTGATCGTCGGCAACCGGCGGGAGCCCGACGACCGCTGGTGGGACGAGCCGCCCGAGGACGACCTGCCGCCCGACGACCGGTGGACCGGTGACGACCGGCCGCCGCGGGACGGCGGAGGCCGCTGAGCCCGCGGCCCGGAGCCGTGGCGGATCCCGGTGCGGCCCCGGCCGCTGCCCGACGGTTCCCGGCGGCACCCCGGCGCGGCCCGGCGCCTCAGCGGCCCGGTGTCTCCGCGTACACCTCGCGCACATACGCGTACCCCGCGTCGCGCAGCTTCGCGTGCAGCCCGGCGAACACCTTCGCCGACCGCTCGCCGGGCCAGCGCGCGGGCAGCAGCGCCGGCGGCAGGCCCGGGTCGGCGTAGGGGAGCCGCCGCCAGGCGTCCACCGCGAGCAGGTAGTCCCGGTACGCGGCCTCCGCGGGCATCCGGCTGCGGCGCTCCCAGCGGCGCAGGACGGGCTCGTGCACGGCGAGGAACGCGCGGTGGCCCTCCGCCATGGCCTCCAGGTCCCACCACCGGGCCACCGCTTCGGCGGTCGGCGCGAAGCCGGTGTGGCTGCCCCGGAACAGGTCCACGTACGGCGCCAGTTCCAGCCGCTCCAGGGCGTGCCGGGTCTCCGCCTCCAGGTGCCCGGGCGCGATCCACACACCGGGCGCGGCGGTGCCGAAGCCGAGGCGGGTCAGCCGGGAGCGCAGCACGTGCCGCCGCTCGCGTTCGCTCTCCGGGACGGAGAAGACGGCCAGCAGCCAACTGCCGTCCGGTTCGGGGCGGTGGTAGATGCGGTGGTCGCCGTCGGCGAGGAGCTGCGCGGCAGCGGGCGAGGGGCGGTATCCGGCCGCCCTGCTGCCGGGTCTGTCGGCGGCCAGCAGTCCGCGCCGCTTCAGCCGGGAGACCGCCGAGCGGACCGACGGCGCGTCGACGCCGAGGGTGCCCAGTAGCCGGATCAGCGCGGCGACCGGTACGGCGCCCCCGCCCTCCGGCTCGCGCCCGTAGGCGCCGTAGAAGGAGAGGACGAGGGAGCCGGGCGAGGGCTTGCGGAGCGAGCCGCGCGGGGTGCGGGCGGCCTCGTCGAGCTGCGGAAACACGTTCTGAACCACGCCGTCACTCTAGGCCCGGCGGGTGCCGGGCCCCTCCTGCGGAGGGGTGTCCCGCAGTCGGAAGCGCTGCAGCTTGCCGGTGGGAGTGCGGGGCAGCTCGGGGGTGAAGACGAACCGGCGCGGGCACTTGTAAGCGGCCAGCTCAGCACGGACGTGCGCCGCCAGCCGCTCCGCCGTCCCGTCATCCGGTGTGCCGCCCGCGGCGAGCACGACGTGCGCGACGGCCAGTTGCCCGCGGTGCTCGTCCGGGCAGCCGACCACGGCGACCTCGCTCACCTCCGGGTGGCGCAGCAGCACCTCCTCGACCTCGGGGCCGGAGATGTTGTTGCCCGCGGAAATGATCATGTCGTCGGCGCGTGCCACGAACCGGAAGTAGCCCTCCTCGTCCCGTACATAGGTGTCCCCGGTGATGTTCCACCCCTCGCGCACGTAGCCGCGCTGCCGCTCGTCGGCCAGGTAGCGGCAACCGACCGGTCCGCGGACCGCCAGCAGCCCCGGGGTGCCGTCCGGTACCGGCACCAGCGCCCCCTGCGCGTCGGCCGCCACGATGCGCGCCTGGAATCCCGGGACCGGAACTCCCGTGCGGCCGGGCCGGATCGCGTCGTCGGCGGCGGAGAGGAAGATGTGCAGCAGTTCCGTCGCCCCGATCCCGTCGATGATCCGCAACCCCGTCCGCTCCCGCCACGCCTCCCAGGTCGCGGCGGGCAGATGCTCGCCGGCGGAGACGCAGCGGCGCAGCGACGACAGGTCGCAGGCACCGGAATCGCCGGGGCGCTCGGCCGCCAGCCGCGCCAGCATCGCCCGGTAGGCGGTCGGCGCCGTGAACAGCACCGAGACCCGGTGCGCCGCGATCGCCTCCGGCGTCCGGGCCGCGCCGCCCCACTGGTCCAGCAGCGACGAGGCACCCACCCGCAGCGGGAAGACCACCAGCCCGCCCAGCCCGAAGGTGAAGCCCAGCGGCGGCGTTCCGGCGAACACGTCGTCGGCGTGCGGGCGCAGCACCTGCGCGGCGAAGGTGTCCGCTATGGCCAGGACGTCCCGGTGGAAGTGCGCACAGCCCTTCGGGCGACCGGTGGTCCCGGAGGTGAAGGCGATCAGCGCCACGTCGTCGGCCGCGGTGGGCACCGCCTCGAACCGGTCCGGCCGGGAGGCGGCCACCCGCAGCACGTCGTCGGGGCCACCGCCGCCGAACAGGCCGGTGCGCAGCCCCGGTACCTCGGCCTTGACCAGTTCGTCCACCGACCGCACGTCGCACAGCGCGTGGGAGACCCGCGCCAGCCGGCAGACGGTCGCCAACTCGCCCGCCCGGTGGGCGGCCAGGACCGTCACCGCCACGGCCCCCGCCTTCATCACCGCCAGCCAGCAGGCGGCCAGCTCCGGGCTGGTCGGGCCGCGCAGCAGCACCCGGTTGCCGGGCACCACGCCCAGGTCCCCGGTGAGGACGTGCGCGAGCCGGTCGACGGTGGCCCGCAGTTCGCCGTACGACCACGTGCGCCGGGGTGCCGGTGCCCGGTCGGGTCCGGCGCCGGGAGCCGGGGGCAGGCCGCCGCTGTGGAAGGCGGGCCGGTCGGCTCCCAGCCGCTCGATGGTCCCGTCCAGCAGTTCGGCACCGCAGTTGAGCCGCGCGGGACAGGCCAGGGCCGGGTCGTCCAGCAGCAGCACGGGCCACTGGTCGGGCGGCGGCAGATGGTCCCGGGCGAAGGTGTCGACGTGCGCGGACGGAGTCGGATCCATCACGGCTACCCCCTCGCGGGCGGTCCTCCGAACTCGGCCGGCGGCCCGCGACCGCCGGCGGCGCCGGTCCGGCGCGTGGCGTCGAGCGTAACGTGTTGGTGACGGCAGTCAATGGTCCGCGATAGACAGGGAGTCGGCGACAGTACAGGAACCGGTCCGCGCGGAACCCCCGCACCGGGCCACGGCCGAGGGGAGCCGCCATGACCACCGCCTTCGCACTCACCCCGCAGCAGCGCGCCTGGTGCGCGCGGCTGCGCACACTCGGAGAACAGCTCGCCCCACTCGCAGCGCGGTGCGAGGACGGCCGCGTCGACCGCCCCCTGCTCCGCGAACTGGGCACACTGGGACTGCTCGCCCGCGCCGTCCCCGCGGCGCCTCCGTGGCGCCGGGTCAGCGCGCTCGACCTGTGCCTGCTGCGCGAGTCGCTGGCCTACTCCTGCCCGCAGGCCGAGACGGCGCTCGCCCTCCAGGGACTGGGCGCGGGACCAGTCGCCGACGCCGGGACAGCCGAGCAGCGGGCCCGCTGGCTGCCCGCCGTCGCCGCGGGCCGGGCAGTCGCGGCCTTCGCGCTGAGCGAGCCCGGCGCGGGCAGCGACGCGGCAGCGCTGGCACTGCACGCGGAACCGGACGGCGGCACCCGCGCCGACGACCCGGCCGGCAGCCCGGAGGGCTGGCGGCTGACCGGCACCAAGACCTGGATCTCCAACGCGCCCTGGGCCGACTTCTACACGGTCTTCGCCCGCACCGGCGAGGCCCCCGGAGCCCGCGGCGTGACCGCGTTCCTCGTCCCCGCCGACCGGCCCGGACTGCACGGCGAACCCCTGGACATGCTCGCCCCGCACGCCCTGGGCACCCTCACCTTCGACGCCGTCCCCGTCACCCGGGCCGACCTCCTCGGCACGCCGGGCGCCGGATTCCGCGTCGCCATGCGCACCCTCAACCTGTTCCGGCCCAGCGTCGGCGCCTTCGCCGTCGGCATGGCCCAGGCCGCGCTGGACGCCTCGCTCGAACACGCCGACGGCCGCGCCGCGTTCGGCGGCACGTTGCGCGACCTGCAGTCGGTCTCGCACCGGCTGGCGGAGATGGCCACCCGGACCGAGGCGGCGCGGCTGCTGGTGTACGCCGCCGCCTGCGCCTACGACGGCAGCGACGGCGCGGGCGCGGACCTGGCGCGCCGCTCCGCCATGGCCAAGCTGCTGGCGACCGAGACCGCGCAGGACGTGGTGGACGCGGCCGTCCAGATCCACGGAGCCGCCGCCCTCCAGCGGGGCCACCTGCTCGAACACCTCTACCGCGAGGTACGGGCGCCGCGCATCTACGAGGGCGCCAGCGAGGTCCAGCGCTCCCTGATCGCCAAGGAGTTGTACAGGGAGCGATCCGAGCGCTCCGAGGGGTGCTCCGATGCGCGGGACGCGGCTTCGGGCGGGGCCGGTGCGGAGGAGGGACCTGCCGTCGGTGCGGGGGAGGCCGTTCGGCACGATCCGCCGGGTGCCGCCGCCGGCCGGGCCGCGGACGAGGCGGGGGAGGAGCACCTGTGAACCCCGAACCCGCAGGCGGCAGCGCCCTGCACCGGGTCAACCCCGCGGAACTCGCTCCGCCGAGCGGCTTCTCGCACGCCGTGACGGCCACCGGTTCGCGGCTGGTCTTCCTGGCGGGCCAGACCGCGCTGGACAGCGCGGGCCACGTCGCCGCGCACACCCTCCCCGACCAGTTCCGCACCGCGCTCGGCAACCTGCTGGCCGCCCTGGCCGCGTGCGGCGGCACTCCGGCGGACCTGGCCCGCGTCACCGTCTACACCACGGACGTTCCCGAATACCGTGCGCACGCCGCCGAGCTGGGCCGGATCTGGCAGGAGCTGGCCGGACGCGACTACCCCGCGATGGCGGTCATCGGCGCGGTACGGCTGTGGGACGAGGCGGCCCGGATCGAATTGGACGGCTTCGCGGTGCTGCCCTGACCCGGGGTGCTGCCCTGACCCTGGAGACGCGAGGTCGCGGGACGGCCGGGTCGTGGGGCGGTGTCAGCCGCCCGGCCCGGCCGGCTCCCGGCCGCCCGGCCCGGCCGGCTGCCCGCCGCGTTGTCGGTGCCGGTGCGCCGCGACCCGGGTGCGGGTGGCGCACGGGCGGGAACAGTAGCGGCGCGGCGCACCGGGCCCGCCGCCCAAGTAGAGCCGCCGGCAGCCCGGTGCCGCGCACTCGCCCCAGGCGGTGCCGCCCTGCTCGCTCAGCAGCCGGGCCAGCGCCAGCGCCGCCGCCGCCGTGAACCAGTCCGCCCAGCTCGCGTCGTCGCCCCGGTCGACGTGCAGATGCCAGGCGTGGCCGTCGTGCCTGCTCAGCCGGGGGCGGGCCGCGCAGCGCTCCAGCAGCGCGTTGAGCGCCTCGGCCGCACGGTCGGTACCGGTCTCGGCCAGTACCCGTTCCGTCAGCTCCACCACCGCGCGGCGCAGTGCGGCTGCCTCGTCGTCCGTGAGGCTGCGCAGCTCCTCCTCCGACTCGCCGTGCCGCCGCAGGAGGGCCGCCATCGCGTCGCGGGGGAGCGCGGGATCCTCCCGTACCGCGTTCGCGAGGTCGATCAGCCGCTCACCGGGCCGGAATCCGTCCCGCGGCTCGCCATGCTCCTTCATGTAACGCATTATACGGTGAAGCCGTTACTTGGCGATCGGTTCGGCATACGGCGCCGACAGACCACCGGGACCACCGGACGCGCCGTGCGAGGCCCTGTGCCACAGGCCGCCCGCACCGGGGGAGGGGAGCAGCAGCGTTGCTGAGGACGTATCTGGCCACGGCCTTCCTGGCGCGATTCGCCGACGAAGGGGTCGGCGTCGCGCTTGCTCTGCTGGCCGCGGAGCGGACGGGCCGCCCGGCGCTGGGCGGATTCGTCCTCGCAGCCTGGCTGGCCCCGCACGCACTCGCCGCCCCGCTCGCCGGCGTGCTGGCCGAACGGACCCGCACCCCGCGCCTGCTGCACGGGTACGCACTCGCCCTCCTCGGCACGGCGCTCGCCTTGTTGGCACTGACGACAGGGCGGACACCTTTGCCGCTCACCCTCGCCGTCGCCCTCGCCGGAGGCAGCGTCGGCCCGCTCGTCACCGGCGGCCTCTCCAGCCTCCTCGCCGAGACGCGCGTGCACAGCGCAGGCACCGAGGGCGGCGACGGCAGCCGGGGCCGTACGGCCCCGGGCAGTCCCGGCGACGGCGACCGCACCGGCGGAGCCGAAGACCCGACCGGAGGCCGCACCAGCCGCGTCCGCGACCGCAGTTACGCCTACGACGCGGCCACCTACAACGCCGCAGCCGTCACCGCACCGGCTGCCGTCGCCGCCACGGCCGCCCTGTCCTCAGCGGCCCTGGCCACGGTGCTGCTCGCGATCTCGGCGGGCTGCGCGGCCCTCCTGTGCGCAACGCTGCGGCTGCGCGCGGCCGACCTGCCACCTCTCCCGGCCCACCGGTTCCGGATCCGCGAACTCGGCACCGGCTTCCGCGTCCTGCGGCGCACTCCGCAACTCGCCACCCTCACCCTCGCGACCTGCGTAGCCTTCCTCGGCGCCGGTGCGCTCCCCGTCACCGCCGTGCTGCTCGCCCAGGCCCGGGGTGCGTCCGACGGCGGCGGACTGCTGATGACGGCGTTCGCCGTCGGAGGGCTCGCCGGGTCCCTCGTGGCGGCACGATGGCCCGGCGCGCCCCGCCCGGCCCGCTCGGCGCGCCTCGGACTGCTGGTGACGGCCGCCGGGCTGGCGGGCGCCTCCCTCACCCCGTCCCTCCTGTGGACGGCCGTGCTGTTCCTGTGCGCAGGGCTGGGCGAGGGCCCGTTGCTGTCCGCCACGTTGCGCCTCCGCGCCGTCCACGCCCCTGAAGGAACCCGCGCCCAGGTCTTCACACTCGGCGCGGGGCTCAAGCTGACCGCGGGTGCTGCCGGGACCGCGCTGGTCGGTGCCCTCGCACCGCTGCCGCCCCCGTCCCTGCTCCTACTGATCGCGGCGCTCCAGTTGGCCGCCGCCGCACTCCTGCGCGGCCTGTGCCACAGTCGGCCGACGCCACTGGCACGAGGAACCGTTGACGCGGGATCATCCGAGTGGTGACGTGGCGCCCGTCCCGACCTCACGCCGCCGGGAACTACGCGGCTTGGGCGGAAGGCCCACTGCTACGCGCTCTTCTCCGTTCGCAGCAGAGGGGCTTCAGCCGGAAACCGCCGCCACGGTCTTACGGCACACGGGAGCATCGGGGGCGTTCACCCGCAAGGTCTTCGGGATACCGATGACCTCGACCGTCACCCCACGCGCCGCCAGGGCCTTCGCCGTCTGGGCGATCGTGATCTGGGAGAACCCGAAGACGGAGTCGGGCGTCAGCTTCTCGTGATTCTTCAGAAGGACGGCGAGGACGACGCGCTTGGGCGTGAAGTCCTCGGGCAACGGACACGGTCCCTCGCTCAACTGGGCAACCTTCGCCACGAAGTCTCCGCGCACCCTTGCGGACTCCTGGAGCAGTTCGACGGCGACGCGCGCCTGGCTGAAGAGATGGCTCAGCGGAGCCGAGCTGTTCGCACGCTTCACGAGAACCAGGGTGCCGTCGGGCAACAGCAGGTCGCAGATCTCGACCTGGTCCCTGGGGCGCAGCGGATTGGCGACGTTCCTGGTGTCGAGACAGAGCCAGCCGGGCTCGCTGTCGGCGACCCGCTTGTTGTAGGTGTTCTCGGACTCCCCCTCCGCCCAGGCGGGAAGTGTCACCGACGGAGTGGAGGTCAGGAGCTCCCGCACGGCGGCCTGGCACTCCTCCACGTAGGCAGTGCCTGCCTCGTACCACTCCCCGTCCATGAGGAAGAACCGGTGGGAGCCGACGGAGATCCCGGTCTCCAGCCAGTTGAGCGCCTGCGTGACGGCGAGCTTGTCGACGGCCCCGGCCCGGCGGTCCCTGGCCAGCGTCACGGTTCCCTCCCGCAGCGCCTTCAGGCGTCCGCCGGGCGGCGCGAGGCGGGCCCTGGTGAGCACGTATCCGAGGTCGAAGTCCTCGGAGCGGTAGCTGCCCGTGCTGTTGATCTGCGTGAGGCAGACGGTGGCTTCCGCGTGCGCCGCGTGGTGCTCGGCGGGTACCGAGAAGGAGATGCTGCCGTCGGGCGAGTTCCCCAGCTGATTGTCGAGGGCCTGTTCGAGGGTGCCCAGCGTCGCTGCATCGCTGACCGGTACGACGTGATCGATGAACTCCAGTTCCTGGTGCGGAATGTCCTCGTGGCAGATCCGGGCGATGGTCCGCAGGTCGGCGACCAGCGCCTCGGGGGCAATGCCGAGGGCGATCCGCAGCCCGCAGCCGCCCTGGGCGCTGACCGGCTTTCCGTGTGCGTACCGCGACCGGGTCAGCGGCAGGTCGTCGAGGTATCCGCCCAGGCTGCGGACGATGCGCGAGTGGTCGCGAATGCCGAGCAGCGGGACCGGGGCGCCGCCGGGAACGAGGGAGATGTCGGTGCGTGCCCGGCCGAGCGACTTCGAGACGGCTCCACGGATCATGTCGGGGTCCATCTGCCGGATGGCGAAGGACAGCCCGAAGCGCTTGTCCTTGAGGCGCTCGGGGATCATTCGGTACCCCTGGTCGCAGCCGATGGCGTACACCGTGCCGTCGACGGCCAGCAGGAGCAGGGCCGCGGTGCGGCGGACGCTCTCGGTGACCGTGATGCCGGTGGTGCGCGACATGGGTTCACACCACGGAGCCTTGGCGTTCTCCATCCCGCAGGTGAGGTAGACGGCAGGGACTCCGAGCACCACAGGAACATGCGGGGTGGCACCGTGCTCGTCCAGAAGTCCGGAGTCGAGCGCATCCAGCATCCCGGCCGAGGTCGGAGGGACGCCGGTCAGCCGGTAGACGGTGCGTACTGCGGTGTTCGGTGCCAAGGGGCCGCCTCCGGGGATCGCGGATGGAGTGACGAGCGGGTGCTTGATGTGCTGGGAGCAGCGGCGAGGACTTTGAGCGGAACCTCGCGCTCTTTGTACACGTGGCAGACTGACATTCACCTGTGTACGTTGTCAACGTGAGTTCCTCTTCTGTGCTGCCGTTCCCCCGTGTACGCTGGGAGGATGACGGACAATGGCGCTTCATCGGTCGGCCCCCTGGTGACCGGTTCCGAGATCGCGCGGCTGGCCGGAGTGACGCGGGCCGCTGTCTCCAACTGGCGTCGGCGCTACGACGACTTCCCCGCTCCTTCGGGAGGTGCCGCCAACAGCCCGGTCTACGCACTTGCCGAAGTTCAGGAATGGCTGGACAAGCAGCGCAAAGGCCAGGAGGTCACGCCTGAAGTCGAGTTGTGGCAGGCCATGCGGGCCGTGTACGGGGAGCAGATGGTCGCCGGGATGGCCGAGGTGGCCGGGGCGCTGGCACGACGGAACTGGAAGAGCCTTCCTGAGGAGGTCGCCCCCCGTGTGCAGGCGCTGGCCCGGACCGAGACGCCTGTCGAGCTGGTGCACGGACTGACCGAGCGGTTCATGGACTCCGCTCGGCGGGCGGGATCCGACCAGGTGACCCCGCAGCGCGTGGTGCAGGCCGTGTGTCACTTCGCTCCCCGGCTGCCGCCCCGCGCCACGGTTTTCGATCCCGCCTGCGGGATCGGGGTGCTGCTGCTGTCCGTCGCGTCCGAGGCGGGAATGCGCTGTCGCGGCCAGGAGGTGGATGCGGACAGTGCCCGCTTCGCGCAGCTCCGCGCCGGGACTCTGGGGCGGTCGGATGTGCACATCGTGACGGGCGACTCCCTGCGCGCGGACGGCTGGCCCGATCTCAAGGCGGATCTGGTGGTCTGCGATCCGCCTGCTGGGGTGACCGAGTGGGGCCGGGAGGAATTGCTGCTCGATGCCCGCTGGGAGCTCGGGACCCCGTCCAAGGCCGAGGGTGAACTCGCCTGGCTCCAGCACGCCTACGCGCATACCGTGCCCGGTGGCCAGGTCGTCATGGTGATGCCGGCTTCGGTCGCCTATCGGAAGGCGGGCCGCCGCATCCGGGCCGAGCTCGTCCGTCGGGGCATCGTGCGCCAAGTGGTCGCTCTGCCACCTGGGACGGCGACCTCGCACGCGCTTCCGGTTCATCTGTGGTGTCTGCGGCGTCCTGAGAACGCGAAGAACGCCGAGGCGAACGACACCGTGCGGATGGTGGATCTGACCGGCAACAGCCCGGAGGCCGACCTCGATCCGCGCCCCGACCAAGTGGTCGAGGTTCCGCCGATCGAACTCCTCGACGACGTCGTCGACCTCACTCCCGGCAGTCATCTCCGCTCCAGGCACCGGGACTATCCCGGTGAGTACACCGCGCTCCGTGCGGAACTGGACGGCCAGATCCGCCGGCTCGCCGTCCTCCTGCCCCAGCTCGTGCCCGGCGAGGGGCCGGGATCCCTGGACGGCGCCACCACCAGCGTCGCCGACCTTGCCCGCGCCGGACTCGTCGCGTACGAGGACACGGAACCCGTCTCGGCCAGCGAGCAGCTCGACACCGACTATCTGCAGGGGTTTCTGCGCAGCTCCGCGAATGCCCGGCGGGCCACGAGCGCCAGCGGGACCTACCGCATCGACGTCAAGGGCGCACGGATTCCGCGCATGGGCATCGACGAGCAGCGCCGGTACGGCTCCGCCTTCCGGGCCCTGTCCGCGTTCGAGGAGGGAATGCGCAGGGTCGACGAGCTGAGCCGGCAGCTCGCCGAGATCGCCCGGGACGGCCTGGGCACGGGAGCCCTGGCTCCGGAGGAGTGAGAGGCCGGTGCGGGGCACCTCGGCGGGTGCCCCGCACCGGCTTCTGCCAGGTGACCGGTCAGGCCGCGTTCGGTATGAACGGGCTCGGCTCTCCGCTCCACGTCACACTCAGCGCCTCGCGCGCTCGGGTGCAGGCGACGAAGAGGAGGCAGCGCTCGCGGAGCAGGTCCGCCTCGTGCTGCAGCGGGTCCGCCTCGCGCGGGGTGATCTCCCGCGCGAAGGGGACCGCGCCGTCGTTGACGCCGAGGACGGACACCGCGCGGAACTCCAGGCCCTTCATCGCGTGCATCGTCGCCAGCCGCACACCCTCGGCCCGCTGCGAGGACTGTCCTTTCACACGCAGCACCGGCACCTCGGCGGCCGTCAACTTCTCCTCCGCCGCGTCCAGCGAGAGGTTGAAGCGGGCGCACACACCGATCTCATGGGGCTTGACGCCCTCGGCGAGCAGCGTCTGCACCCGCTCCACCAGGGCTGCCGCCTCGTCGTGACGATTCACGTATCCCTGCTGCTCCGGGCGCCGCCCGCGCAGCAGGGAGCGGTACCCGGCCAGCGAGTCCGTGCCCTCGCCTTCGAGCGCGTCGACCGTCACCGGGGCCAGGAGCCGCGCCGACCAGGCCAGGATCTCCTCGGTGGACCGGTAGTTGACGCGCAGCCGGAAGCTGCGGCCGGCGGTGGCGACGCCCAGCGAGCCGAGCGAAACCCGGGAGTCGTAAATGCGCTGATGGGGATCGCCGGTGACGAACAGATCGTCCGGGCCGTGCGGGACGGCGGCGCGCAGCACACGCCACTGCGCCGGGTGCAGGTCCTGGGCCTCGTCGACGACGACGTGGGCGTAGGGGCCCGGCGCGGCGGTGAGGAACTCCGCCGCACGCGCGCACACCCGCAGGTAGGTGGTCTCGCCGCGGTCTCGCAGCAACTGCTCGAACCTTTCCACCCCCGCCCACACCTCCCGGCGGCGCGCGGGGCCGAGGCCGACGCCGCGACCCCGGCGGCCTGCACCGAGGTAGGCGTCGAGGTCGCGGAGGTTCTGACCGAGTACGACGTGCCGGTACTCCTGGGCCAGGAACTGTGCGGTGAACCGCAGCCCGAGCTGCTTGACGACCTTTTCCCACAGCTGCCGCTGCTCCCGGTCCCCGAGCGGCTTGGGCAGCTGCTTCGACTCGGCGCGCACGATGCTGTTGGCATAGGCGTCGACCGTGGTCACGTCGACCCGTGCGAGGAGATCCTCGTCGCCGTCCAGGAGCAGCCCGAGCATCTCGCGCAGCCCGGCGGCGAGGGCGTTGGTGTAGGTGGTGAGCAGCACGCGGCCGTCCTCCGAGCGGCCGAGCAGGTGCTTGACCCGGTGCAGGGCCGCCACGGTCTTGCCCGTGCCGGGCCCTCCGGAGACCTGGACGGGACCGCTGTACGAGGTGCGGTAGGCGACGCGCCGCTGGGACGGGTGGAGAAAGACCCGCCACGCCGCGAACGGCTTCTCCAGGGCGTCCTCCAGCTCCCCCGGCCCGGTCACCAGGCGGACACGCGCCGGGGTGTTGGCCAGGACGGTGGCCAGGTCCTCGACCGGCTCGGCGGGCGCTTCCGCGGGCCGGCGGACAGCGACGACGTCCCGGTAGACCTCTTCCGGTCCGAAGCCCTCGGCGAGGTACTGCAGCACCTCCAGTTGGTCCTCCGGCAGCAGCGTGGCGAACGCTTCCAGTTGGGCCTTGTCCACCAGGGATCGGGCGGCACGCAGCACCTGGTCGTCGATGCCGAGTCCGCGCAGGGTGCCGTCGGAGAGGTCCGCGAACAGCAGCCGGGGCGCCGTTCGGGCGACTGTCTCGTACCGCGGCGTCAGCTCGTCCAGGGCGGCGGCGTTGCGCACTTCGAGAGCGCGGGTCGCGGAGTTCGCGCTGTACAGGCGCTTTGCCGCCCAGCTGTAGGCGTCGTCGTGCGGCAGCACATTGACCAGGAGGAACACGGTGCTGCCGTCGTCGGGGGCGAGGACGACGCCCCGCCAGAAGTCGGTGATGCGAATGGTGCGCATCCGTGCGTCACGGGCGTCTTTGACGGACTCCAGATGCAGTCCCTTGTCGGCGTTCAGCTCGGCGACGCTCAGGGCTTGGAATTTCTCCATGGCCTTGCGCACTCCGGCGCGGATCGGCTTCTCCAGGGTCTCGTAACCGTCCCAGAAGCTCTGGGCGAACGCGAGCTGGGGCATTCGGAATCTCCCTTTCGGTCTGAGATGTTCTCATCGTGGCGACATCGCGGTGACTGCGGCCATCCGCTCGGCGATCTCCCGGAACCCGGAGAGGAGCCGCGCGGGTTCCCTGGAGAGGTCGAGGCTGTGCTGGTACAACCGCACACCCCGCCCGTGCGGGTCCGGCGCCGAGCCGCGCACCTCGTGGCAGCGTTCCGGCTGCTCGCCGGCCGCGTACACCAGGTGCGCCTCGCGCAGTCCGAGCACGGTGGCGTACGCGAGCGCCTGGTACAGGTCGGCGTTGGGGAATCCGTCGGCCTTCTCGACCTTGTACTTGGCGTCCACCACCGCAACCGGTGCGCGGCCGTCGCCACCGCGCACCACCAGATCCGGACGCATCCGTACGAGACCCGCCCTGTCCAGGTGGTGCGGATCCTGGAGGCGCGCGGTGAGGCCCCGCTCCCGCAGCGCCTCCCGCAGCGCCACGGTCACGAAGTCCTCGAACAGCTTGTTCATGTCGAGCAGGAACCCGTCCACGGCCAGCGGATCGGACCCGGCGGGGCGGTGTTCCGGCGACGAACCGCGCAGGACGGCTTCGGCGAGCCGGAGCGCGGGCTGATATCGGGTGTTCAGCCGCGAGGGCTGCCAGCGCGGGAGTCCCTGCCCCCGCACCAGGGGCAGCGCGTCGGCGAGGCGGACGCGCTGGTGGGCGAGCCGCCGCCGGACGGGCCCGGGAACGCCCGGCAGCCGCAGCAGCCGCTCGGTGGCGGCGCGCAGGATGCGGTTCTCGGCGGTGTCGGCGGTGTACGCGTCGTAGGCGATCTCCACGGGCGGGGTGCGGCCGTGGTGCCGCCGGATCTGCTCGGACGCGCGCAGCCGCCCGCGCATCACCAGGGCGGATTCCGCCACTTCCCGGTAGCCCTGGAGAACGCCCCGCCGCAGCGCCGCGTCGAGCTGCCGTTCCACGGCGTGCGCGAGCGCGGGAACCACCTCGTCGTACGGGCCGACATCGACGGTGCCCTCCCTGCTGTCGCGCCAGGCCCGGGCGGGGTCGAGGCTGAAGCCGAGGAGGAAGAACAGCCGGCTCACGGGGGTCTTCGGCATGATCCGCACCACCGGACCGCCGAGTGTCCGGACGGCGCCGACCCTGCTGCCCGCCCGCAGCAGCCAATGCCCCTCCCGGCCCGGATCGGGCGTCGCCCTCTCCAGGATGCCGGAGGCCGCCAGCGCCCGCCCCGCCTCGGTTTCCAGCGGCACGGAGACGGCGGGCCCGTACTCGCGGAGTGTCACTTCGGGGACGGGTGCGGGGACTGGGACGGGTGCGGGCACGGTCACCGGAGTTGCTCGCGCAGCGCGTCGAGGCCGTAGCGGGCGGCGACATCGAGGCCCTCGCCGTAGTGGTGCTCCTCCAGCAGCGGCAGCAGTTTCGTGCGCCAGGTCCGGTGGAGGCCCCCGTCGCGATACACGCCGGGTTTCATCAGGTAGGAGGGCCCGATGGCGAAGTCGGTCTCGTCGATCAGGGCGTTGAGCGCGTCCAGCAGCCGGGCGGGCTCCGGATCCTTGCCCGCACGCTTGAGCCAGCGGGCGAGCAGCCCGGCGGTCGGCTCGGTGCGCGGGGACAGCTCCACGAACGCGAAGCGGCGCCGCATCGCCGCGTCCACCAGCGCGATCGACCGGTCGGCCGTGTTCATCGTGCCGATGACGAACAGGTTCGACGGCAGGGCGAAGTCGTCCGCGGAATAGGTGAGCCGCACGGACCTGGTCCGGTACTCCAGCAGGAAGTACAGCTCGCCGAAGACCTTGGCCAGATTGGCGCGGTTGATCTCGTCGATGATCAGGAAGTGCGGGATGTGCCGGTTGCCCTCGCGGGACGCGAGGTCGGCGAGCTCCCGCAGCGGGCCGGCCGTCAGCCGGAAGGCCACCTCCCGCGTCTCCGGGTCCTCCACCGGCCGGAAACCCTCGAAGAAGTCCTCGTAGGAGTAGGAGGGATGGAACTGCACGATCTTGACCTGTTCCGGGCCGCCGCCGAAGTGCTCGGCCAGCTTCATCGCCAAATACGTCTTGCCGGTGCCCGGCGGACCGTAGAACACCAGCTGCTTCTCGTCGACGAGGAGTTCCCTTATCTCGTCCAGCCAGGCACGGTCGTGGACGAGCAGCCGGTCGGCGAGGGCATCGGTGACGGGCGGCAGGTACAACTCCCGCTGCGACGGCCGCTCGTCGGCCCAGAACCGTTCGGAGTCGTCGCTCGCCGAGGAGCTGGACTGTTCCGGGCGCCCGGTGAGGCCGTCCAGCGCGTCCAGGACGGCGGTCAGATCGACGACGTCATGCTGGACCGAGAGCCGCTGCTGCACTTCCTCGGGCAGTTCCTCGTAGGCGTGACTCCTTGGCGACCAGTCCACCGTCCGCCGCAGATTGGACAGCCCGCCCGGCGAGGAGATCTGTGCGGCCTCGCCGGCGAGCTGCCCGATGTGCAGCCGGCCGTCGCCGATGGTGGCCACCGTGTCGCCGACGCGCATCTGGGTGAGGAAGGCGTGCAGTTCGTCGACGAGGCCCTGCTTCTGGTTGTACGAGGCCGCGCCCTCGTACCCGGACTCCACGAACCGGCGCAGCGCGCTCTTCGTCGGATCGGCCTCCTCCAGCGGCGGCAGATGCCCGCCGGACAGCGAGACGAGGCCCTCGCGCAGCCAGAGCTGTCGCACCAGGTTGTGCCCGGAGACGTTGGAGCCCCGCACGAGCCACGCCTTGCGGGGCTGCCTCCAGCCGGTCGACAGGTAGTCGTTGAGCGGATACCCCTCGACCGTTCGCCAGAGTTCGGGCCCGGAGGCGTTGTACCCGCAGACGAGTGCGGCCGCGGCCGACGAGGAGTTGCACTCGATGTCCCGCGTGGCCACCCAGCGCGGCGGTGCCTGCGACTGGTCGGGACCGTCGGGCGGGTCGGTGAACGTTCCGTCCGCCCGCAGCTCGGCCCGGAGGCGGCGGGCGTGGTCGCCGAGCCCCGGCCATGCCTCGGCCGCCACCGCAGAGCCCTCCCGCAGGAGAAACTTGTGGGTGCCGTTGCCGCCGAACTCGGTGAGCAGATGCCCGCGCGCCTCGCCTCCGCCCTTGGGATGCTCGAAGCGGAACTCCGGTGCGCCGGGGAGTCGTTCGGACTGCGGCATGGGTGACCTTCCAGATAGGGCGAGGCCGACGTGAACACCACACACTCTACCTGTTGACACTGTCAATCGATGCCAGTTCGGAGGTTTCCAGCTCGTTCAGGGCGTCAGGCCGCGCGACAGCACGGCTCGGACGGTCTTGCCGCTCGGCGGGTAGGACACGGTGTCCCAGTGGTCGGCGAGGGCGGAGACGAGCAACAGGCCGCGGCCTTCGGTGCGGAGCGCGCCGGGCTCCGCGTCCGTCGGAGGCAGCCGCGGCCATAGGTCTCCGCGTGCGTCGGTGACTTCCACGCGGAGGCGGTCGGCCGACGGGTCGAAGGCGAGCGTGAGCCGGAAGCTGCGGCCCGGCACGCGGCCATGAAGCGCGGCGTTGGCGGCGAGCTCTGCCACGACAAGCTCCGCACGCTCAGTGATGCCTTGTGGAGCGTTCCACGCGTGGAGTTCGGTCACGGCGAGCAGCCGGGCGAGCCGGGCGCCCCGGCGCGTGGAAGACAGCAGTTGACTGAAAGAGCAGACAGGCGCGCTAAGTTGCTGAGATCGGTGATCCATTGCTTCAGCCTGGCGCCCGGAAGACGGGGAGTGTGAGCCACGCGCCTCGTACGCGGAGTGAGCGTACGGGCACCTGGGGTAGACGGTACGCAGAGGCTTCCCTCACGCTGAGTGGTGAGAGTGACGGTGGCGAGCAGCCGTCGCGACGCGGTACGGAGAGGGACGGCGCATGGACATCGTCGACGGAGACGACAGTCGAGCCGAGCGTGAAGCCGGAGCCACCAACGCGCGGTCGGTCGCGGCGGGGGAGTGGGAGCGAGAGCCCCACCCCTCGGACAGCCTGCGCACCTTCGGGGCGGTCGTCCAGGCGCTGCGCGAGCACGCGGGACTCAGCCGCACGGAACTGGCCACCCGGGTGCAGTTCTCCAAACACACGGTGGAGTCCGTGGAACTGGGGCGCCGCATGCCGGACGACGAGTTCGTGGAGCGCGCGGAAGCCGCACTTGGCAACACCGGCGCGCTGCGGAAGGCCGCCCGCCACCTCACCCGCGGCGAGGCCGGACTCGCGGCGTGGTTCCGCCGTTGGGCACGACTGGAACGGGAGGCGGTGAGCCTGTGCACCTACGAGTGCCGTCTGGTGCCCGGACTGTTGCAGTCGGAGGCGTATGCGCGGGCGGTGTTCGACGGCACCATCCCGCTGCGGAACGACAAGGAGATGGAGACGCAGCTCACCGCCCGAATGGAGCGGCAGGCGATGATGTGGGAGCGGCCGAAGGTGCCCTTCAGCTTTATCGTCGAGGAGCACGTGTTCCGGCGCCGGTTCGACGATGCGGAGGTGATGCGTGCGTTGATGGACCACGTCCTTGAGCGCAGCGCTCCGCGCAATGTGGTGCTTCAGGTGGTTCCACTGGAGGCGGGACTGCACGCGTGTCTGGACGGGCCCGTACGCATCTTGGAGACGCCTGCGGGACAGCGGCTCGGATACTCCGAAGGACAGCAGAACGGAAGGTTGATCTCGGACCGGAAAGAGGTGCGTCTGCTCTGCCAGCGCTATGACACACTGCGCTCGCAGGCCCTGAGCCCCGAGGCATCCCGGGCCTTGCTGAAGCGATTGCGAGGAGAGCTATGAGCAGCGATACGACGGGACTCGCCTGGTTCAAGTCCAGCTACAGCGGCAGTCAAGGCGACGACTGCGTGGAGGTCGCGATCGCCGAGCGAGCCGTTCACGTCCGGGACTCCAAGGACGTGAGCCGCCCGGCCTTCACGGTGGGGCGTGAAGGCTGGGGCCACTTCGTAAAGTTCGCGGCGGAGGTCTGAGTCCGTCATTCGCTCCCTGCCGGTCGAGTACACGGCCGGCAGGCTGCGACCCCATAGGGCCGTCAGGTGAGGGTATTGCGCAGGTGCGGGCCGAGGTAGCCGATGTACACCTTTCCTGAACTGGAACAGTCGTCATAGAAGTAGAGGCGTGGGGCGATCGTGTTGCCCCCGCCGATCTTCAGGTGAGCCTGCATGAAGACCCGGCCATCGGGAGCTGCCGTCTTCGGAACCGGGAGCATGCGCTCACCGCGCAGCTTCGCGCTGCGGGCAACGGTGTCCGACTCGCGCATCGCCACCTTCGCGGCGGGGAAAGGGGCGGCGCTGGAAGCATCCGACTTGCACCAACTCAGAAAGTCGCCGGACGATGCGCCGTCGGCGGCGGTCTGAGCGAAGTCGTTCAGCGCCAGAAGGCCGTCCCAGGCGACATACAGCCAATTGTCCACGGACTGGCTGTCGAGAGATCGGGTGATCTTGCGGTTCCCGGTGAAGGAGATGCCGGGGAGCGTACCCAAGCGGTCCAGGAGGTCGGAGAACGTCGTTGGATAGCTGATGTCCGGAGAGGCCGTCGGCGTGTGCGCGACGGCGAACTGACCCGCCTCCTGAAGCTGTTCCCGCAGAAAGCGTATGAGGCGCTGGGACTCCTGCACCTTGTCGTACAGTTCTTCGTTCTCACCGCGCAGCTCGTCGCTGTCCTGCTCCGCCTTCGTCAGCTCCGCATACAGGTCGTCGATCTCCTTGGCCCGGATGGCTTCGGCGTGTTCCGCCTCGTCCAGCAGGGCTGTCAGCGCCGCGTTGTCGGACCGGAGCTGGACGAGGTCCGTGCCATCCGTTGTCCGGGGACGGGTGCGCTGTCGCGGGATGCCGAGCAGAGCTGCGGGAAGAGGCTGGCGGGAGGCCAGCCTCTGGGGGAGCGCGGCGAGGATGGACGCGGCACGGCGGAGGTCGCCCTCGATGGTGCGTCGTGCCATCACGGGGTGGCGCTGCGCGTCCGGCTTCCACGCCGGATCTATGCCCGGAAGGTAGGTGCGGACACCCCCTCCGAAGACGGGGTGGTACTCCAGCTCCGCGTTCAACTTGGTCTGTGCTTCCGGGGTGAGGACATACAGCACAGCCAGCCCGTGCAGAAAGCGGAAGAGCGGTTCGACGACGGACCGCGACCAGTCGTCGGCGTCCTTCCCGTACGGCACCGTGGCGATGACGACGGGCATGCGGCGGCTGCTGTCGCACAGCTCCTCGATGACGTCGTCGACATCATCGGCCTCGACGAAGGCGGGCGCTGCGGCGACATCGGCAAGCCCGTCCCGTGCCTCCAAGGCGTCGAGGAGCGAGCGGACGATGTTCGGCGTGTTGGCGCGCTTGGGGAGATCGTCGTCACCGGCCGGCTGGTGCTCGATGTCGAGCTGCACCCACGCACGGCCCGCGTCGTCCTCCAGGCCGGAGCGCACGACGAGCGTGGACTGCCAGGTGCCCGAGACCTTGGTCGGTGTCTCCCGCATACGCCACCGGCTGTACGCGCCCTTGCGGCCGGACTCCGAGTCACGGGTGAGCGTCGCGTGAGGGGCGATCTCGGTTCGTTCCCCGTCCACCCCGGACGGGTCGTACCCCTTGCCGCGGATCCACTCGATTAACTGCCGCTCCGCGATGCCGCAGGCTTTGACATAGTTCAGCTCGGTCGAGACCACCATCCGGTAGCCGCGTGGTTCCATGAGCGCTCCTCGTCGTTGATGGAGGCGGGACAGGGACGGGTGGGCCTGTGGCCCTGCTCCAGGAGTGTGGCGCAGGGCTCTGACATAGCCCGAAGAACAGGCATGGGAATGCCGGGCCTCCAGCTCTGCTGCTTCGGCATTCTCGCGGCCCGTCGTCGGCGCATGCCTGGATGACCATGCAGGCATGCAGGCGGTGGGCCCAGACTCCGGGGAATCACTCGTGCCGGGGACCCTGGCCCGGAGGCGGGGTGAGCGTGGAGCGGTATGTGCCGGAGTGGCCCTCAGTGAGTGGCTTCTCCAGGGTCAGGCCGGCCTCGGCCATCCGGTCGTACTCGGCCAGGACGAGCCGCTTGGTGCGGTACTCGCCGAACTTGGCGATCTCGTTGTTCTTGAGACCGCCCGACTCCGACTGGAACGACTCCAGGATGTAGTCGGTGTCATCATGCGAGATTCCGTAGAGGTGGAAGAAGTAGGCGTCCAGTTCAGCGCGGAGCTGCGCCCGCCGCTCCTCGTCCCACCGGAAAGGCTCGCCCTCGTCGCCCAGGTCGCGTGCGAGGGGCGTCATGTCGTTCGCGGTGTGGACGAGTTCGAGGACCCGGGGGAGGAGGAAGGGGAGATGGGGCTCAAGGGTGGTGGGGGTGGGGACGGGAAGCTGCTTCCAAGTGTAGAGCTTCATATGGGCGCCGTTGATCTTCTGACGGCTCACGTAGTCGAAGATCAAGGACGACTGAGTGGCAATCAATGCGGCTACCAAGGGTGGCGTGACTCCGGGAAGCATGAGCGGGAAGGTCTCGACCGCTGCCGTGCGAGGAAGGAAGGCAGGAATCGCTGTGCGCACATTCGTTGAGGCCGTTACATCGCACCACCCGCAGAGCCAATCATGATTCCATTTCTCTTCGGCGAGGCGCTGCTCGACTCCTCTGACTTTAACTTCTCTTCCATTGCGGATCGTTGAAATTTTCCCGCTTTGCTGGATCCAGCTGAGTGGCAACGCCAGACGTGTAGGATCACGCAGATCTTCAGCGGTTAGGTACCTGGGCTGATTCTGGCGGTTTACTGCTGTCGAACTCTTGACAACATCTGCGGCTCGATGGTTGAAAAAGTCCACCATCTTCGCCTCGTAAAGTGGTGACATATACTCGTCACCTCGCTGGAAGGTATTCCCGCTGAGTGTCCAGCCTTCGGATTCAAGTCGTTCATGGCTGCGGAAGACGTCGGAGTCGTCCGTTGTGTGAAAAAATGTTGCTTTGAAGTTGATCCGCCAGGGATTCCCGTTTCGCCGTTCTTCCTCGCGCAGCACTGGGATACGTCGATACACTCCGGCCGTGATATTCGCGTCGCGCTGTGTGCGGAACACTGGGAGCGTGCCCGTATTCGGGTTAATGCGAGCCAAGTCTTCTGGGTCTAGTGAAAAGACCCGGTCCGGATGTTCCAGATCTGCGGTGTCAGAGAGGTAGAAACCGATGCGACTTGCGCCCGCGTGTGTGGCCCGACCGGTGAGGGAAAGTAGGCAGAACTTGTAGCTGGAGTGCACACTCTCGAACCACTTTCCGCCGTTCGGCAGGACGGGTGACTTCGGGCGACGATTCTCGAAGTCGTACAGCGACGCCAGCACCCCCCGCCGGGTGAAGTCCGCGAACAGATGCTGGGAACCGGCGCCCGTGGCGATGGCTGTCGGCAGGAGCAAGCCGACCCGTCCCCGGTGTGCGACCACGGTCGCCATCCGCTCGGCGAAGAGCTGATCGGTCTGAATCATTGTGACGCCCTTGACCGTCAGCCCCTTCGCGCACAACGGGAAGACTCCGGAGTCCCCCGCGAAGTGGAAGGTGCCCTTCACCGCACGCCGGGCCGCTCGGTACCGCTTGCCGGCCTTCGGGTTCTCCTGCTCCCACTCCGTGATCCGCGTTCGGCGAGCGGTCCCGGAGATCTCCGCGATCTCGGGGGCGACCACGCTGAAGTACTTCTTGTCCTCGAAGTCGACCTTGTCCCACGGCGGGTTGCCGACCACGCACGAGAATCCGCCGGCCCACCCCGTGGCCGCATCTACGGCAGCGGCATCCGCACCCGCATCGGTATCCGCGCCCAGGCCCGCACCCGCCGCGCCGTCCTCCGGGACGCGGAAGATCTCCGGGAACTCCAGGTGCCAGTGGAAGAAGGCGTACTGATCCCGCAGGCCGGCGATCTCCTCGTGCGTCGACTGGGGAGCCGCGTCGCCCTTGGGGTCCTCCAGCCCGCGGAACACCTTGTGGGTGAGGGCCGGGGGCTTGCCCTTGGCCTTGACCCACACGAAGGCGGCGCACCAGGCGTCCGCGATGTGCAGGGCGTGCCGGTACTCGTCCGAGGTCGCCCAGTTGCGGTAGGCGGCTTCCTTGCGGCGGATGTCGGCGAGATCGTCGGCCGGGGCGGCGGTGATGCTGCGCATCCCGCGCGCGAAGGAGGCGTTGGCGACCTTCGTCGCCGTCTCGACCTCGAACAGACCGCCCTGGCCCTCGCGTTCGAGCGCGTTGCGGTTGAACAGCGCCCGCGCATGCGCTTCGTCGTCGCCTTCGGTCTTCTTGAACGCCTTGTCCGGGATACCGTCCCGCAGCAGGGCGGGGGTCGCGCCGATCAGGCCGTTGCCGTGCTTGATGTGGGCGTCGAGGAAGCCGAGGGGACGGCCGGGTTCCATGGCCTCCAGCCACAGCGAGACCTTGGCGAGTTCGACCGCCATGGGGTTGAGGTCGACGCCGTACACGCACTGGGCGGCGACCTCGTGGAGGGCGTGACGTACCGCCTCGGCGGTGGGCTCGGGGTTGCGTTCACGGATGGCGGCGAGGCGTTTGGCGATCCGGCGGGCCGCCGCCACCAGGAAGTGGCCGGAGCCGCAGGCCGGGTCGCAGACCGTGAGGGAGAGGAGTTCCTCGGCGATCGTCCCGGCCGGGTCGGCCAGACCCTCCGCACTCGCGCGCCGTTCTCCGCGCTGGACGGCGTCGTCTATCACCGGGTTCAGCGTGGAGTCCAGCAGCGTTTCGGTGAGCGCCGTAGGGGTGTAGTAGCTGCCGGTCTGCTTGCGGTCGTTGCCGATCCGGTCGACCAGTTCGAAGGTGCGGTCGGCGGCACTGTGCTTGGGCACCAGCTCCAGCAGCGCCTCGTACACCGAGCCGAGTTCCTCGGCGCCCATGTGCAGGTAGTCGACGGGGCGCCAGCGGGCGGAGCCCACATCGCGGACGCGGGACAGGTGCTTGACGGCCTCGAACAGGTGGCGGTTGGCCAGTCGTGCACCGTGCAGCGGTTCGTCGGCGGCGGTGTCGTTGAAGAGGCCGCCGAGCCCCTTCAGACCCAGTTCGGGCCGTCCGCCCTCGGAGCCGAGCGCCCCGATCAGCAGCTCCAGCACGCGGTACTGGTCGTCGTGCGCCGTCCCCAGGCGGCGCAGGGCGTGGCGGCGCAGCCGGGCGGTGGAGAAGTAGCGGCCGTAACGCTCGCGGGTGGCTTCATCGGCTTCTGGGGCCAGCAGGGCGCCGCGGTCCTCGGCGACGAAGAGGAAGATCATGCGGTAGGCGAGCCGGAGCAGCGCCGTCTGGAAGGCGTGGACGTCGAGGTCCTGGCGCAGCCGGTCGTTGTGCGGGTGGCTCAGAAACCCCGTGCCCAGGACGGTGAGTGCTGCCTGGACACCGTCGCGGAAGTGGTCCAGGGCGCG
The DNA here is from genome assembly GCF_042869575.1 of Streptomyces sp. NPDC006925. Lineage (NCBI taxonomy): Bacteria > Bacillati > Actinomycetota > Actinomycetes > Kitasatosporales > Streptomycetaceae > Streptomyces > Streptomyces sp. NPDC006925. Next base: position 101,665 of record NZ_JBIAGB010000015.1, on the reverse strand, counting down.
GCTGCCGGACTCTATGGCGACCGTCCGCCACTTCTCCAGCCGGCACCCCGAGGCCGCGGTCCCCTCCGGCACCGCGAACCGGGAGGCGTGCAGCACGCAGTACAGCAGCACGAACTCGCTGAACAGCTCGCCGTCGAAGAGCGCTTCCAGGTCGAACTCGACGTAGGCGGCGGTGGCGAAGGACGAGGAGTCGCGCAGCAGGCGCAGCCGGCGGCCGTTGGTGAGGACGGCCCACAGATGGGCGTCGGTGCGGTTGAGGCAGTCCTGCAGCATCGACTGGGCCGGGACCTGCCCGGCCGCCGGGCGCTTGTCCAGCTCCTGGTTCCAGGGGATGAGGTGGACGAGGGCCGGGCCGTGGTGGTGGGAGACGGGGAAGCGCTTGTCCGGGTCCGAGTCGGCCGGGATGCCCGCCGTGCCGACGTCCGTCAGCGCGCCGAAGTCGAGCTTGCGGAAGAGCTGGGCCAGCCAGTCGGTGCCGGCCCGGCCGGTGGGGTCGGCGGCGGGGGCGCCGGTCTCCGGATCGGCGGGCAGCGCTGCGCGCAGGTCGCGCCAGAGCGGCTTGAGGTACTCCCAGGCGCGCTCGGCCTCGTCGCGCACGGGTACCGAGGCCGGGAGGCCGTAGTCGGCGGGCTTGGTGCCCGGCAGGTTCCGCGCCTCGGCGATGCGCAGCAGCATGTCGGCGGGGAGCAGTCCGCCGACCGTGGTCACGGCGGTGAAGGCCAGGGCGGTGCGGGTGGCGGCGGACATCAGGCTTCGGCTCCGGAGGCGGTAGCGGTGGCGGGGGCGGCGGGCGGCAGATAGAGGTACACGCCGAGGATGTCGGCGGGCTCCTGCGGGACGACCTTCAGGCCGCGGACGATCTCCTCGTTGGCCTTGCGGACCCGGCGGTGCGAGGCGTCCAGCTCGGCGGCCAGGCGCGTGCCGTACCCGGTGAGGTGTGCGGCCAGGTCCGGGAGCGCGTCCAGATCGCGGGCGATCTGGTTGCGGGCCCGCTGCTCGTGCGTGAGGGCGCGGGCGCCGACCGACAGGAGCGCGGTGGCGGCCTCGTCGTCCAGCCAGCGGGCGCGCGACGGCAGGCCCTCGTAGGCGAGCAGGCGGGCGTCCTCGGCGACCAGCTGCCGGTCGCCCGAACGGGAGGGAAGGGTGAGGTGGAAGCGGTAGCGGACGAGCAGGAGCGTGGTGCGGGTGGTGACCTCCTCTGTCGTCACCACACCGCAGCGGCGGGCCGGGCGGGGGCCGTGCGCGTTCGCGTCCAGTGCCGAGTCGAGCACATAGGAGGCGAGGGCGCCGACCGCCGGATCGGTGCGCACCAGAGCGGCCTCCCCGCGGGCGATCGCGGGCGAGGTGCGGAACGGAACCTGCCGGCCCTCCTCGACGAGCCGGCCGCCCAGCGTGGCGGCGAGCGCGTCCCGCAGCCCGGCCGGGGTGCCGCCGACCTGTGCGGTGAAGTCGCCGGCGCCGTCGCGCCCTGAGGATGTGCCCGTGCGGACTACGGCATCCAGGTCGCGCAGCGCCGCCAGAGTGAAGGCGCGCACCTCCTCGGTGCCGCCGAGCGCCGCCCGGACGGCGGCCACCTCGCGGGCCACCTCCTCGGGGTGGATGGCGCGCTGCGCGTACTTGGAGCGGGACGTCTTCTCCCGCTCCGCCGCCGAGGCCCACTCGCGCTCGATCCGGTCGAAGGACTCCTGGTGGCCGTCCACGTCGAACAGGCTCTCCTGGCTGCCCTGCCGGCCGTGCAGCAGCAGCCACTCCACGACGGCGTCGGTGACACCGGAGGCGGTCTCGTCGGGGACGGAGACCGAGATGCCCAGGTCCTTCTTGATCTGCCGGTGCTTCTTGAACAGCACCTCCAGCACCTTGCCGTCGATGCCGTTGTCCTCGCCGTACATGGTGATGACACGGACCTGGTCGCGCTTTTGGCCGTAGCGGTCGACGCGGCCTTCCCGCTGGTCGTGGCGGGTCGGGTTCCAGGCCAGGTCGTAGTGGACGACGGCGTCGAAGTGGTGCTGGAGATTGACGCCCTCGGAGAGGCAGTCGGTGGCGATCAGCACCCGGCGGGCCGCGGGATCGTCGCCGTCCTCCCCGGCGGAGTCGGCGGCAAGCTGCTCGATGCGCTCCAGCCGCTGCTGCGGGGAGAGCGTCCCCGTCACGGCGACGGTCTGCGTCTTCTTCCCGAGCTTGTCCTTGAGCTGTGCGGCCAGATACTCGGCAGTGGGGATGTACCGGCAGAAGACGATCGGGTGGTAGCCGTCGGAGATCAGGTTCTTCAGATGCCGGGTGAGCGCCTTCAGCTTCGCGTCCTCGGCCGGACCGACGAGCTTCCCGGCCCGCTCGGCGAGCTCCGCCAGCCGGGCGCCCGCGTCCTCCGCCTCCGCGGCACCCGGCGCGACATCCATGCCCTCCAGCCGGTCGTTGTCCGCGGAGTCGGCGGCCACCGGAGCGCCGAGAAGGTCCGCCTCGTGCGCGGTGCGGGCGGTGGCGGACTCGGAACGGGTCTTGAGGGTCTGCTTGGCGGCCGCGGGTGAGGAGACCATCGAACGCAGCAGCGCGATCACCGACCACCAGGCGATCCGGGCCTCCCGCCTGCCCTGCTCACCGGCCGCCGCCACCCGGTCCCTGGCGTAGCCGATGGCGTCGTCGAGCAGCGCCCGGTAGGCGGGCGTCAGCTTGTACGGCTCGTCCTTTGTCCAACGGTCGGAGGGGAAGGCGGTCCGCTCGGCCAGGGAGTCGTCGGCGAGCCCGTCCTCCCTGGTGAGGTAGTCGCGGACATCGGCGCGCTTGCGGGCCACGAAGTGCTCGGCGAGCCTCGCCCGGCCCGCCGCCGCCTCCAGGTCCAGCGTCGCCAGTTCTGGCCGCACCAGACCGAGCAGATTGCGGAACCCGGACTCCTTGCCGGAGTGCGGCGTCGCGGTGAGCAGCAGCAGATGGCGGTCGGCGTCCGCGGAGACCTTCTGCAGCAGCTCGTAGCGGAGCTGGTGGGAGGAGGAGCCGCCGGCCTGCGCGGTGTCGTCGGCGGCGACGCAGGCGTGCGCCTCGTCGACGATCACCAGGTCGGGGCAGTGCCGCAGGAAGTCCTCGCGGTGCCGGGTCGACTTGATGAAGTCCGTCGAGATGATCGTGAACGGATGCCGGTCGAACAGCGACTGGCCCAGCTCCAGTCCGCGCTCCAGCCGCGACACCGTGGAGGCGAGGACCAGTTCGGCATCGATGCCGAACTTCCCCCGCAGCTCGGCCTGCCACTGCTCGGCCAGCGCCGGGGAGCAGAGCACCGCCAGCCGCGTGGCCTCCCCCTGCGCCAGCAGCTCCTTGGCGATCAGCCCCGCCTCGACCGTCTTGCCGATGCCGACATCGTCCGAGATCAGCAGCCGGACCGTGCGCTGCCGCAGCGCCATCAGCAGCGGCACCAGCTGATAGGCCCGGGGCTCCACCGCGATGGAGGCCAGAGAGCGGAAGGGGCCCGCACCCGACCGGAACCCGATCCGCAGCGCCGTGCGCAGCAGGCCCGCAGCGCGCTGGTCGCCCAGGTCGGCGGCGCTCGGGGCCGCGAACTCGGCGGCCCGCACGTCCTCGAAAGCGGGGAAGACGGCCGCGATGTCGTCCTCGCCGCCGCCCAGCGGGCGCAGCACCAGCATGTCGGAGGCGCTCTCGGGCAGCACCACCCATTCCCGGCCGCGGGCGGCGACCAGCGAGCCGGCCGTGTACGTGAGGCTCATGTGAGGTCTCAATTCTGGTAAGTCGCGAAGGAGGCGGCCGTCAACGAAGCTGGAAATAGGACGCGTTGTGCTCGATGATCGCGTCCCAGTCGGCGTCCGTGGGGAAGCGCAGCACGTCCCAGCCGGCCTCCTCCAGGCGGTAGCCGGCCTCGATGTCACGGGCGGAGTCGGGTGAGCGGCCAGGACCGTCGACGAAGACGGCGAGGCTCGCCCCGTCCAGGTAGAAGACGAGGTCCGGGCAGGCAGCCGCGCTGTCGACCAACACGTCGACCTCGTCCGGCAGCCGGTAGCCCTTCGCCTTCAGCCAGCCCAGCAGGTCTCCCTCGACGACGAGGGCCGTCAGATCGGTCTCCGTCCTGGTGAGGGCCGATGCCGGGGCGCTGCCCGGGTCGGCCTCGCCGCCGCCGGCCGCCGGGGCCAGCCGGCGGAACCGTTCGCTGCGGGACTCGCCGCGGTCCTCCCGCTCGGTGCGGGCACCGGCCAGCCGCACCAGCAGCGGGCCGGCGGTGTGCCGGCTCAACCGCCGGTGGTGCGTCTGGTTGGCGTAGGTCAGCAGGCAGGCATAGCAGCCGCGGGCGCACTTCCCGCCGTCCTCGGGCCCGCCGAGATCCTCGCCCGTCTCCGGGTCGAAATGGCAGATCTCCAGGGCCCTGCGGGCCGCATGCGCGAGCGCCTCCTTCTCGTGCTGGATCCGGCGCAGCACACCCGCACCGCCCTCGGCGGCCTCCGTGAACAGCATGCGCCGCCGCGGCCCGTCGTCCGGAGGCAGCAGTTCCGCCGTCAGTTCGGAGTCCTCCAGCTCGAACGCCGCCTCGATGCCCCGCTCCAGCGCGTACAGGAACGACAGAGCCACCGGCTCGGGCTGCGGCTCGTCCAACGTGACCACGAGGATGTTGCGGCGGTCCTCCACATAAGGCAGCACCCGCTTCTTACGGCGCTTCTCATTGCCGTCCTCGTCGACCACCGGCATGCCGGTGCCCTCGATGGCGTCGGCCGCGGCCCGGTCGTTCAGCCAGCGGCCGTCGCCCAGGTCCAGCCAGTAGCCGTCCGGCTCGCCCTCCTTGTCCCGGACGCGGCCCAGGTTGGTGATGCGCACGGTCGCCGAGTCGCCGTAGTCCAGGTCGAGAGCGGGCACGCCGTCGGCGTCGGTGACATGCGAGGTGAGGCGTCCCTTGCGGGCACCGTGGTCCTGGAACGCGTACGAGGTCTCCAGACGGAAGCCCGCCCGGCGGCGCTCCTCCTCGTCGGAGGAGATCCGCTCGCGCGGGGTCGTGTACACGGTGTGCAGCTGGAGAAGGCCGGTGCGCTTGCCCGTCAGTTGCTCGTCGCACATGGCGCAGATGTCGGCGCCGACCTTCACGGCGTGGTGGTAGCCGCAGCCGTCGCAGCGCCGGGCCTCCGCCGTCGCCAGGTCCCCCGACGCATCCGGCGGCAACTGGACCCGGGTGACCTGGTAGCGGGCGCCCTCGTGATAGATCAGCGCGCCGGGGCCGAACTCGCGGATCGCGAGGAACCGGGGACGCTGGAGATAGTCGCCGTCGGCGTTGCGGCGGTTGCCCGAACGCGGGATGTAGGCCGCGAGCGGCAGCCGGGGAAAGCTGTAACCGGGCAGGAACCCCTCGGAGGCCAGATAGCGGTACGGATTGAAGTCGCTCATCACCGACTTGCTGTCGGTGGAGCGGTTCAGCAGCAGGTTCGTCTGCGTCTCGGCCTCCCGGCGGCGCGTCCGCGCCCGGCCCTGCTCACCAGAGGAGAGGGTGTGGTCGACGACGCGCTTGTTCTGCTCGTACTGGTCGATGACGGCGGCCCGGAACAGTTGCCGCCACCGGTCGAACGAAGCGTCGAAGGCGCCCGGGGCCTGCTCGATCCGGTCCTCGATCCACTCGTCGTACCACCAGGTGGTGGACTCGAAGTCCGCGATCAGCGGAGCGAGCACGGTGCGGGCGGCGGACACCGCGCGCCGCCGGGCGTCCTCGTCCAGGGACAGATCGCGGATGTGGGAGAGCAGGGGCAGCGGCATCTGCGGGTCGGGGCGGTCGCCGGCGTCGGGGTCGTAGGCGACATCGACCACGTCCGGGACCGCGATGCCGAGCTTCATCCCCGTCTCCGCCAGCCAGATGCCCTGGAGGTGGGAGCGGACCAGATCCTCGTTGGCGAGGTCGAGCCGGGGCGGGGCGACCTGGCCGGACACCATGTCCTGGGAGCGGCGGAAGTAGTACTGGTCGTGGCTGTTGCCCGTGGCGCAGTACGTGGTCACCAGCGCCGGCTGGCCGGAACGGCCGGCCCGGCCCGAGCGCTGCGCGTAGTTCGCCGGGGTCGGCGGCACATTGCGCATCAGCACGGCGTTGAGCGAGGAGATGTCCACGCCCAGCTCCATCGTCGGCGAGCAGTACAGCAGGGGCAGGTCCGCACTGCGGAACCGCTCCTCGCGCTCCAGCCGGTCCTCGGGGGTGACCTGCGCCGTGTGCTCCCGCGCGAACAGCCCGGCCAGCTCGGCCGCCGCCGTGCGGTACAGATCGCGGAAGAACGGGTTCACACGCGGGCCCTCACCGCTGCTGTAGGTGCGCGCCAGCGGATCGACCGCGCCCCGCTCACCGCTCCCGGCCCGCCAGACCAAGGCGGCGGCCGACACTCGGTACCCGGTGCGCTTCTCCGCGGCACGGCGGCGGTACACCGGGCCGGAACGCTCGGGCGCCGCCTCCACCTCGCACACCAGTTTCGCGTCCCGCAGCACCTTCAGCAGATCCTCGATGACGTGCTGGACGTCGTCGAGGGGCAGCTCACGCAGCCCGGGCATGTTCCGCCGCAGATACTTGCCGAACTTTCCGCGGGCCGAGAGGAACAGTGCGGAGCGCTCCATGCCCGGCCGCGAACCGTAGGGGTAAGCGGTGCCGACGGACGGCCGGTCGCTCTCGCCGAGCACCCACGGTCCGGCGAGCCGCTCCTCACTGGCCCGCTGCAGAGTGTCGAAGTCGTCGCGGAAGTACTGGACATCGATGGCAAGAGCACGCCGCATGAAGTCCAGCAGCGTGCGGGCGACCTCGCCGCGCAGCGCCGGATCGGCGTCCCGCAGTTCGGCATGGGTGGCCCCCCAGCGCTCGGGCCGGGCGGCGAGCCAGTCCAGATCCTCGTAGTCGATCCGCAGCAACCCGGTCTGCTCCAGGTTCGGCATCGTGACACGCCAGCCCCGCTCCAGATCGCGGTAGAGGCGGTACCCGACGATGTCCCGGAACGCCTTCATCGCCCGGCGCTCCATCGACGGCGCCAGGTCGGTGCCCACCGCGTACTCGTGCGGCGACAGCTGCATCACGCCGGTGACGGCTTCGGCGAGGTCGTCGTGCCGCAGCCCCTCCTCTCCGGCCTGCAGCGCCGCCTGGTAGAGCGCGCCGCGCAGCTGCGTCACCTGGGCGAAGTCGTTGAAGTGCCCGGCCTGCAGCGAGGCGTCCTGACGGTTGTCGACGAAGGTGAGGAGCTTGCGCGCCTCCTTGTCCAGGCTGTCCTCGGGCACCGCCCGCAGCGACTTCACGATGGACGCGGAGATCAGCGAGGTGGCCGAGGAGCGCCCTTCCTGATCCAGGGTCGCCAGCTTGGCGAAGTCCCGGCCGCGGGTCTGCTCGTAGGAGACCTGGCAGTGCACGCAGAACAGGAACGGCGCCGGCACGAAGGCCGCCACGACCCCGTCGTCGGACTCGTTCCCACGGGCGTCCACCACGACGCGCTTGGGCACCCGGGGGCGGTAGGACTTCTTGACCACCGTCACGCCCTGGGCGTCCGGTTCCAGCCACGACTCCGGCAGCCGGCGGTCGTCCACCGCCTTCTGCGGCTCGGCCGGCCACTCGTAGTCCTCGCCCGGGATGCCCACGTACAGATAGCCCTCGCCCTCGCGGCCCCCGGAGGCGGAGGTGTCGCGGCGGGGTTCGTACCGGAAGGCGCCATTCTCCTCGGCCCGCCAGACCGTCAGGTACTCCTGGCCGCACTCGCGGCAGAACGCCAGCGGAAACAGCGGCTCGCCGTCGCTGCCCGGGTGCTCCAGCTGGTAGGTGCGGGTGAGCGGCCGGGTGAGGGGGTCCTGGAGCGTCGTGTAGACCGTGTCGCCCTTGGAGAGGAACTGGTGCAGCCGGAAGGCGAACAGCGGTCGCTCCGTCACCGGATGCTTGGCCTGCGCCCCGGCCTCAAGCGTTGTCCGGATCGCCTCGCGCACGCTGGCTTCGTCCGCCCCGGACCGCTCGGCCAGCTCGGCCGCCGCTGCCTCGACCGTGCTCGGGGCGCAGCGGCGCAGTCGTCCCGTGTCGTCCTCGCGCTCCAGTCCGAACCGGGACTCCACCCAGCGCGCCAGCGGATCCTTGGTCAGCGCGTCGTAGGAGCGGGGCGCCGCCGGTACCCGCAGCCGCTCGGCCGACACCTCCGCCGGAGCTTCCTCGGTACCGCGGACCAGGGTCTCGCCGATGATGCGCTTGGGCAGCACGGTCGTGCCGAACAGCCGGGTCGCGACCTTGGCCACCTCGCGCCGCTGCTCGTCCCACGAGCCCTCGGTCGACATCGTCGCCGAGGTGCCGATGCACTGGAGACTCCCGGAGGCCCGGCAGGCATCGCGCACGCGACGGATCAGGAACGCCACGTCCGCACCCTGCCGGCCCCGATAGGTGTGCAACTCGTCGAAGACGAGGAACTGCAGCCCCTCGGCCATCCGGATCAGGCTGGACCTGTCGTCCGGCCTGGTCAGCATCAGCTCCAGCATCACGTAGTTGGTCAGCAGGATGTCCGGTGGGTTCTTGCGCAGCTCCTGACGCCGCTCCTCGGACTCCTGACCGGTATAGCGGGCGAAGGTGACCGGTTCCTGTCCGGCCCCGAACCCATTGCGCAGGTACTTCTCCAGCTCGCCGAGCTGTGAGTTGGCCAGCGCGTTCATCGGATACACGACGATCGCGCGGACTCGGCCCCCCGCTCTCGTGCCCGCCGCCTGGCGCTCTTTGAGTACCCGATCGACGATGGGGACGATGTACGACAGCGACTTGCCCGAGCCGGTTCCGGTCGTCAGCACATAGGAGTCGCCCGCCTGCGCGGCCTCGATCGCCTGCCGCTGGTGGAGGTGGAAGGTCAGCGGCCGCCCGTTCGGGCGGAGTGCCCCTTCCTTCTTGCCGGCCTGGAAGATCTCCGCGCACTTGGGGTGCAGGATGTCGTCCCGCACGAGATCGGTGACCTGGCCTCCGTCGGCGAAGAAGGGGTTGAGCGACAGCCACGGATCGGGCCACTGCGACTTCGCGGCCAGGTCTTCCGCGACGAAGCCCTCGATCCGGGCGTCCCGGATCACCGTCGCGCTCTTGGTGAAGTCCTCGTACTCGCTGATCAGCTCCGCATGGATACCGAAGACGTCCATCGCCTCGGGCAGGCGCGGTTTTCTGCGCGGTGCTGGAGCCGTAGCAGCGGGAGCGGGCTCGGGGCGCAGTGCGCGCAGCCTGGCCACCGGGTCCATCGCCTGCCAGTGCGGGGCGAGCAGAGCGGCTGTGTCGTCCGGCGCGAAAGCGAGCGGCGCCAGTGCCTCGTGGACCATGGCGGCGTTCTCGGGCCGCAGTTCGGCGTCCTTCTCCAGCAGACGGTCCACCAGCCGGACCAGTTCGGAGGGCAGATCCGGTCGCACCAGCGTCAGCTTCGGAGGCTGGTCCTGCTGGTGCTGGTCGGCGAGATCGTAGGGGGTCTTGGCGGAGAACGGCGGCCTTCCGAGCAGCAGTTCGTACAGGATGCAGCCGAGCGCGTACAGATCGGCCGGAGCGGAGACGCGTTCGGCGCGGAACTGCTCGGGGGCCATGTAGCGAGCCGTACCGACGCTGACGCCCGTACTGGTCAGCCTCGTCTGGTCGGGGTCGTCGACGATCGAGCCCATCCCGAAGTCGAGGACCTTCAACGTGCCGTCGCGAGTCAGCATCACGTTGGCCGGCTTCAGATCGCGGTGGACGACTCCGGCGGTGTGCGCCGCGGTGAGACCGGAGGCGATCTGTGCCCCCACGGCAGCGACCCAGGAGACCGGGAGTTGCGGCTCCTCGTCGATGAGGTCGGCGAGGGGATTGCCGTCGAGCAACTCCATGGCCAGGTAGGGCAGTCCGCTGCCGCCCGGGGCCTGATCCACCCCGCCTTCGATCAGCAGGGTGAGGTTCGGGTGCCCCTGGGAGAGCATGCGCATGATCCGCACTTCACGGCGGAAGCGGTCGATCTCCTTGCCGGAGCCCGAGGTGTCGACCGCGATCCCGGTCCGGCCGCGCAGCACGGTCTTGACCGCCACCTCGCGGTTGGGGGCGTCCGGGGCGGCGTCGAGATCCTCGGCCCGGTGCACCTCGCCCATGTTCCCGCGCCCCACGGATCCCGTGATCCGGAACCGTCCGCCGACCGTGTCCAGGCCCACTGGCCCTCCCCGCATTCACCCGTCGTGTGCAAGATGGGTACACCCCGTAGGGAAGCGTACACCGTAACCTGTTGACGAGAATGCGCTCTCCTGTTGACGATGTCAACAGGATTGAGGAGTCGCCGCTGCGGACGGCGCACACCGTGCCTGAAGGCCGCCGCGAATAGACCACGGCCCGGAAGAGGATCCGGAGCCGTGGCCCAAGTGCTGCTGTACTCGCGCTCGCCGGAGCGTCCCGGCCGGGAGCCACGGCAGAGTGGTGACGCGAAGTCAGATGTCGCGGAAGAGACCAGCCAGCGCTGTGATCTGTAGCGATTACCCATCACGGGTCGCTGACCTGCGAAAATGGCCTTTCGGTTGTTTCACGCCCATGCCCGTTGATGCAGCCGGAAGTGCCAGAAAAGTCCCAGGGGACTCCCACGGTCCGAGGCCGCTCTTTCGGCTCTATGCAGCTTGTGCAGGCGCCACGCGATGCCGATCAGCCGTAGTCACCACAGCCGGAGCTCTCCTTCGGTTCTCCCGTGCGCCCACGGGCCGCTCTCCTGCCCCTGGCGGACCGCGCGGCCCGCCACCTCATGCTGCGCGTCATACGGAACGATCCGTGTCGGGTGAACCCTCCCCGAACCCGCGCCCGGCGGCATACGCTGGCCAGCCAGTGCCGCCGTGATCACCGGGAGCCCCGGGAGACGCGGCGGGAGGAAGGACAGCAGGACCGGGGGCAGGCCGCCGCCCGTACGCAAGCACCGGGGCACTGTACCGACGCCGTCTGGGAGTGCGTGCTGTGGCCGGGCAGGGCCGCGTCGCCCGGCAGGGGGAGGGCCATGAACCACTGGGTCGGCATCGTGTCGCTGCGCGAGACCGCGCCGCCGACACCCGTGCACCGCATCGCGCTCGCCATCGACGCCGCGCGGAACCGGACGTCGTACCAACTGGCCGGCCAGAGGGTGCCGTACGCGCGGATGCGGTCGGTGCTGCGCACGCTCGGTCAGGAGCATGCGCGCCACCACGAGTGGGAGCGGTACGCGTACTGCATCGACCTGGCCAGCGACTTCTTCGACGGCGGCCACCCCCCAACGGGCCTGCCCTCCTGGCTCGCCAACGAACTCCAGGACCTCCTGGATGGCAGGTCCGGCACACCGCCGACCGGTGGGCGGAGAGTGCAAGAGGCCCCTCGGCGCACCCCCTCGCGTCCTGCCCACCAGCGCCCGACGTCCACCCGCCGGGGCCGGACCACGCCGCCCGAAGTCACCCGCCCGGCCCGGCCCGCGCGGTCAGCCCCGCCCGCGGCCGGGCAGCGTCCGTCGCCCGAGCCGGTCCGGCCTTACTCCCGCGCCGAACGGCGACTCGACGTCCACGACGTCACGTACCTGGTGCTGTGCGAGCCGCCCGTGTCGCTGGTGGGCACTTACGGGCAGGAGGTCTGCGAGGCCGTGGGGAAGGCTGTGCGCGGATGGGACGCCGACGCCGAGGTCACCGCCTGGCTCGGCCTGGCCGCCGAACACCGCAGTCACCTCTACGAGAGCCACTACGCCGACCAGGTCTCCCCGCACGTGCTCGGCCTGCTCGACCGGCTCGGTGCCACCGCGCTCGACGTGATCCTGCTCGACGCTTACGTGCGACGGGCGACCCCTCGGAAAGCGGGCGAACAGTCGAGCGAACACGCCCGTCGACGCGCCGCCGCCGACTTCGCGCTCGGCGCCTGGGCCACCAAGCAGGGCCTGGTGCGCATGGGCGCGGGGGAGGCGCAGCAACCCGCCAGATCCGTCTTCGAAGGAGTGGCCCGGCAGATCCTCGGCGTGCTCAGCCTCTGTGGTGAGCACGAGATCGCCCGGAGGTTGGTCGCCTCCGTGTGGCCCGACCTCGACCGCCCGTCCGTGGAGACGGGAGCCGATCCCGTCACCCTGGCGCAAACGGCCTTCCACAGGGAAGGACTGACCTACGACTACAACGAGGAGGGCCCGGACCACCGCAAGGTCTTCCGCGCCACCGTCCGCACCGGAACCGGCCGCACGGCGGAAGGCACCGGTCAGTCCAAGAAGGCGGCGAGGGCAGCGGCGGCAGGAGCACTGCTCGACGCATACTCGCAGGTGGCCAGGGCGGCGGGCGCCGAGCGGAAGGCGGCACCCGCGACCCCGCCAGCAGCGTCGCCGCTGCCGTACGCGCAGCCGGGCAACCGGCACCGAGACGCCGTGAGCGACCTGGCGGCCATGTTCGAACTCGGCCATCGCGCGGACGGGCTCCTCGCCCAGGCCCTCACCCATGCCTCCTGGGTCCACGAGAACCAGTCGGCGGTTACCGCCGCCCGCCAGCGTGACAACCACCTCCTCGCCCATCACGGCTCGCACGTGGTGAACCACCTCGCCGCCCACATCCGCGTCCGCCAGGCCCTCGCACACAGCCTCACCCCCGACGAGGACGAGGCACGCATCCTCACCACTTCTGACGACGACACAGCCCGGCTCGGTGCGGCCCTCCAGCTCGCGGAAGGGCTGCTGACGAGCCGCGGTGAGAGCGGACAGAGCCGCACAGCGGTGTCGGACGCCACCCAGGCGGTCGTCGCCGCGGCCTGGCGCATCCACGGGCCTCGGCTGCTTAGGGGCCGGCCCGCCATCCTCGATGACTGGCTCACCGGCCTGGAACACCAGCACGACCCGGTGACCACCCTTGCCGCCATGGCCACCACATACGGCATCGACCACGAGTACATCTACGATGTCTCGGGGCCAGACCACCTGAAGAGCTTCACCGCCAAGATCAGGCTGCAGGACACTCAGGGCCGGGTCCACGCGTGGACCGAGCGTCTGCCCGGAACCCCCGGAAAGCCGGAGGCGAAGAAGGCGACCGCCGAGGCCGTCCTCGACATCCTCGCCACTCCCGTCAACGGTGCCGTCGACGATCTTGCCGCCCCGGAACGGGACCTGCTCGTCTTCCTCCTGCGGGCCCAGCTCGATGGCCTAAGCCGGCCGACGGAACGGCAGTGCGCCCGGGTGCTCGCCCGCGGCGACCTCGGCACCGGTCTCCTCGCCACCGGCGATACCGAGGCGTTTCTTGCCTGGTCAGAACGCGTCCGCCTCCTGCTTGGACCGGACGGCCCGGCCGTACCGGACGCGCTGTGCGAGCTCTACCGGAAGGTCCTCGACGACACGCGAATCGGGCCCGGCTCGCTCCTGCGCCGCATGGCCGCAGCCCCCGGACCCGACGCCGCGAGCGTGGTCCGGCGAAACGCGACGGACGCTGTATGGCGAGCGCTGAGCAACGGGCCGCAGGCAGCCTCGGTCCGAGACATCGTGCAGGCCTGGTGGCGCGACCAGGCCCCGGCCACCGGCGTCACGGTCCGCGATGACATGCGTCAGGACGTCTTCCGCCCGCTTCCCGTCCACCTCGGCGCGCTGGACGAGACCCTGACGTGGTGCGGCGAAGCCGCCGAGGCGGCCGGCACTCGAATCGACGTCGAGCTGACGGTTCAGGACGGCACGCTGCACGTCTGGCTCGGCCTCGGCAAGGTGGACGTCCGGGCGGCCTGCGACGATTTCGCCCGCCTGCTGTCCCGCACCCTTCCGTTCACCGACTGCCTGGTCGGTGACGACCATGTACTGCTGCGCTTGCACGGCGATCTCGAGACGGCTCCCCTCCATCCCCTGGCCACAGCGGGCATGGATGCCTACGTCTCCGTGCCGCTTGATCGGCGGAGGCTCACCAGGGAAGTCGCCGACGGGCCAATAGGAGCACAGGACGTGCAGCCGTACTCGTGAGAGCGCTCCGCTAGCCGGGCCACCGGCCCCAACCGCCCCGTCGCCACCGCTCAGAGGACGGTCCTTGGCCCCGGTTCCAGTCGGCCGCTGGCCCAGGGGCAGGACGCCCATCCCTGGGCGAGGATCGGGCGAAAAGTCGGCTACTTGTCCGGCCGGGGGCCGGCACTGGCATGGTAGAAGGCTCGCGCCTGCTTGACGCGGTCCCGGGAGGTGCCATGTTCCGCTCCTTCGACATTCAGCGGCGGGTGCAGTTGGGAGATCAGTTCCTTCTCCAGGGGGACGGGATCGGGGTACTCGGCCCAGGTGAGGGTGAGGTGATGGTGCATCCAATGGGTAAGGCGCTGTTCGTCCTGGGAAATCAGGACGACACGGTCGGTCCAGGTGGTGCGGTAGCTTTCGGCGGGCATGAGGAGTCCGGCCAGGGTTCGACGCAGGGTGGACCGTCCGGAGTCCCTCAGGTGGTTGGAGGCGACGCGGGACCGCAGCCGGCGGGCCTTGCCCAGGTAGAGCAGCCGCAGTCCGGCATCGCCGGTATTGACCGGTCCGGGGAAGAAGTCCGGGATCTCGGGCGGCGCCCACCAGGCGTACACCCCTGCGGTCGTGGGCAGGGCGCGGGCCGCGCGATCGAGGGTCTGGGGTGCGGAGAACAGTTCGGCTGTGGCTCGTTGAACGGTGGCGTCGTTGAGCATGGGCGCACCCTAGTGTCCTGAGTCGGCGGCGTTAGTTGGGTGTGAGCCGTCCTGGTCCGAAGAACCCGCCGTTGACGGTCACCGAACTGAGGGGCTGCTCCGAACCCGGATCATCGGGTCACATCCGGCGATCCGCCGGACGGTCGGCGGCCGGACGTACAGTGTCGGGGGGCGTCGCTCCCGGGGGCACGGGCGGCGGACGCAGGGCATCCTGCAGGTCGAAGGTGGGGCATGGACAGCAGCGAGTACGACGAATACGAGGCCATTGTCAGAGTCCGGAAAGGCACGCGTCTCGCGCGGTCGAGGAAGACTGAGGGCGCTCGTCGCGGCATGACACGTGACCCCGACACCAATCAGGTGGGTCAAGCCGAGATCTTCTTGAAGGAGAACGATCCGGATCCGGTGGCGGCGTACCCGCAGGGTTGGCTCGACTCTGGCCGGCACGAGTCGGAGGCCCGAGCGCAGGAGCGTCGAGAGAACGCGGAGTTCGTCGCCGAGGTGCTCGTCCAGATCGGCTTCAGAATAGCGGAGAAGGCCGCGCCGCACGTCAGGAAGTGGTGGTACGAACAAGCGCTTCCGGCAGCGAAGGCGAAGTGGAACGGCCAAGCGCTCCCGTCCGTGAAAGCGAAGTGGAGCAGCGTGGCGCGAAGCCGCACGAGACACCGCCGGGCTGAGGTCGCGGAGGACCTGCAGGAAGTCGTCACCGTTTCAGGCGATCAGTGGACGACCATGAGCGGCGCTGAGGCGCGGAAGCGGTTCACTGCGGCCCTGATGGCCCGGATATACAGCGATGAGCAGCTACGGCTGGTGCGCAACGCCCGGGTCGTGGATGAAGGGGAGGACGGTCCGGTGGAGCTGGGGGCGCCGGAGGACCTCACGCCTCAGCGCATCGGGGAGCACGTCGCGTTGATGCTCGAGGCGAACCCTTCGCTGCTCGGCGAGGACACCCTGGCCGAACTCGGGAAGCTCGTCGGGACAATTCGAGCCGACGGCGGCTACGTTCCCATCCCGAGAGCGGAAGGTGTGCTGCCGCACGATGACGGGAATGACCGACGAGCGGGCAAGGGGGCGACCGCGGTGAGCTGAGCCCCGGTCAGAGCGCCAGGTCGTCAAAGCGCGCATCACGATCTACCCGCTGCACTGCCCCATCGCCCCGGAGCGTGTCGTGACAGCATTCGCCGACGAGGAAGACACCCACAAGGTCCAGACTGCCGTCATCGGGCGGGCCTAATCCGACCCGCCCGTCTTCCTCCCGTACGACCACGACGAGTTCGACCTCATTCATGCTAGGCGGTGTCTTCAAATGATCTTGCGTGGTGGATCATGGTCGGGTGATACGTCGTCATGAACTGTCGGATGCCGAGTGGGAGTTCGTCCGGCCGCTGCTGCCCGAGTCGTCGCGTGGTCGCAAGCGGCTGGATGACCGCACCGTGCTCAACGGAATCGTGTGGAAGTTCCGCACCGGGACCGCCTGGCGGGACGTGCCCGAGCGGTACGGACCGTGGGCCACGCTGCACACCCGCTTCCGCCGGTGGGCTCTGGACGGCACCTTCGAGCGGATGCTCCGGGCCGCCCAGGCGCAGGCGGATGCGGCCGGGGACATCGACTGGCTGGTGTCGGTCGACTCCACCGTCGTCCGCGCCCACCAGCACGCCGCCGGGGCCCGAAAAGGGGGCTCAGCACCGGCGCACTCGGACGCTCCCGAGGCGGTCTGACCAGCAAGATCCACCTCGCTTGCGACGCTCTCGGCCGCCCGCTGGCCCTCACCGTCACCGGTGGGAACACCAACGACTGTACCCAGCTCACCACCGTGATGGACGCGATCCGGGTACCCCGGAGCGGTTCGGGACGCCCTCGCCTGCGTCCCGCTCACGTGCTCGGCGACAAGGGCTACAGCTCCAAAGCCATCCGTACCTGGCTCAGACGGCGGGGCATCGCCCACACCATTCCCGAGCGGGCCGACCAGATCGGCAAGCGCCTTCGACGGGGCAGCCACGGAGGGCGTCCGCCGGCCTTTGACAAGCAGCTCTACAAGCGGCGCAACGTGGTCGAACGCTGCTTCAACCGTCTGAAGGTGCGACACGAAGTCGCACACGTTAAGTGGGAAAGCCACGAAGGAAGGAGAGATGTGCTGACCCCGGATTAGTGTCCGTATCCGTTCCCGCGCTCACATGCGCCGCTGGTAACGGTGGGGTGTGAAGCCGAGCGTTCAAGCCCAAGAGTTTCCCGGCCGCCGGGAAGCAACAGGCGAGGGAAAGGCTGGACGGGTGAACCGCGTGAACCCCCGTTGATGTCTCGTAAGGTTGAAGCTGTCTGGTGGTTTGTAGTCGGCAGCTACAGAACCCGGCGTTGGAATACGCCAGGCGACTCCCGAGGATTTTAGGTCGGGAGGAGGACACCGCCGGTTCCGGGATAGAGGGGGCACCCACCCCAGTCGCAACTTACGTGTGTGGAACGTGGAAACCCCGATGGAGTCCGGGACATGGCCCGGTAAGCCAACCGTGAGGAAGGCCAAATTCTCCAGCGGGAACAGGATGGCCCAAGAAGCGAATGCCGGTAGATCGAAAGATCAGGGGAAAGATGGAGGCAACCTTCATGCCTCCGGTCATAACCCGCCGGATACGGGTCCCAGTGACCCGACCCGAAAGGGTGCCCACGTGGACCAGGTGAGCCTTTGCAGTATCCCGAGTAAAGCAGCCGGAACCTGGCGGACAAGTTAGACGCGAAGGAGGAACTTACAGTTGGAGTTACCCAATCCTGTTCGGACTTCCATAGCGAACGGACCCCAGGGCGGACATCTCGACTGGCACAGCATCAACTGGGCTGAAGCCGAGGAGAACGTACGGCGTCTGAGACAGAGGATCTTCAAAGCGACACAGGAAGGGGACCTCAAGAAGGTCCGCAATCTGCAAAAGCTCATGCTGAGAAGCCGCAGCAACACGCTCGTGAGCGTGAAGCGGGTGACACAGCAGAGCAGAGGTCGCAAGACGGCAGGGATCGACAGGGAACGTGCTCTCACTCCCAAGGCGAGAGCACGGATGGCAGTCGAAATTGACGGCCAAACACAACCCTGGCGGGCCAAGCCCGTCAAGCGGGTCTACATCCCAAAGAGCAACGGACAGCAATGACCACTCGGAATCCCTGTCATGCGTGACAGGGCCATCCAAGCACGTGTGAAGAACGCGCTGGAGCCTGAGTGGGAAGCTCGGTTTGAATCACGTTCTTACGGATTCCGGCCGGGCCGCGGCTGCCACGACGCCATCCAGGCGATCTTCAGCACCGCGAAGGGCAAGGCGGCAAAGCGCCAGTGGGTACTGGACGCCAACCTGGCCGCTGCTTTCGACCGCATCGACCATCACCACCTGCTCGAAGCCGTCGGGCAATTCCCAGCCAGGGAATTAGTCCGGCAGTGGCTGAAGGCTGGTGTGGTCGATGATGGACGCTTCACCCGGACCGAGGAGGGAACCCCTCAAGGCGGAGTGATCAGTCCTTTGTTGCTCAACATCGCTCTCCACGGGATGGAGGAGGCCGCAGGAGTCCGCTTCGCTACCCGCAAAGGAAAGGTCATGTGGGCTGCGAAAGGAACTCCGATCCTGGTGCGTTACGCCGATGACTTCGCCGTGTTCTGCACGAGCAAGGAGGAGGCGGAGACCGTCAAGGCACGCCTGGCGGAATGACTGCAACCCCGAGGACTTCGCTTCAACGAGGAGAAGACGCGAATCCTCCATCTGTCGGACGGGTCGATTTCCTGGGGTTCAACATCCGCCGCCATGGCGACAGCCTGATCATCACGCCCAGCAAGGACGCGGTCAAGAGAGTCCGGAATCGACTGAGATCCGAGATGCAAGCCCTCCTAGGGCAGAATATCACAGTCGTACTACGCCGTCTGTCCCCTATCGTCAGGGGCCGGTCCGCGTATTACCGGACAGTGGTGTCCAGCCGGACGTTCTCGGCGTTGGGCAGCTATGTGTGGACGCTCACCTACAAGTGGGCCAAGCGCACCCACCCGAAGAAGTCGAAGTACTGGATCGTGAACAAGTACTTCGGCAGGCTCAACCGATCCAAGATGAACAACTGGGTATTCGGTGACCGTGCCACGGGCGCACACCTTCCCAAGTTCGCCTGGATCAACATCAGGCGGCATCAGTTGGTCAGGGGGAAGTCGTCACCTGACGACCCCGCCCTCCTCGACTACTGGAGCCAACGCCGTCAGACGCGCACACCACCACCGATGGACAAGATCAGCCTTACTCTGGCAGCCCGCCAGAAGGGCATCTGCCCACTGTGCGGTCAAGCGCTCATCGCCGGCGCGGAATATGAGCCTGACAGTCCACGCGAGTGGATTGACTGGTTCGACGCGATGAAGAAGCGGTTGCATAAACACCACTTCGCCTACCGGCGGCACGGCGGCTCTGATGAGAGCAAGAATCTTCGGCTCGTCCACTCGGAATGCCATCGCCAGCATCACGCAGGCGACAGCGACCGGAAATGAGCAGAAACTGTGAAGCCTTCGGGCTTGCTTGAGCCGTGATGCTTGGAAACAGGCACGTCCGGTTCTGAGGGGGCCGGGTCACGGCGACGTGACCCGGCTACCCGACCAGTGGCGCGGCATCGCCACCCGATACGAGAAGACCGCCGAGTCCTACCAAGCAGCCGTCACCCTCGCCTCGCTCCTGATGTGGGCGTGACATTTGAAGACAACTCCTAGCCCGCCGCGGGCCCAAAGCCCCAGAGAAGTCCCAGAGATGCCGCCGCACCCCTCCCTGACCTGCTAGGTAGCAGGTCAGACAGGGTGCGGCGGCATCGTCATATCAAATGTCGCGGAACGTCTCGATCTGGGCGCCCACCTCGTTGAGACGTTCGGCCAGGTCCTCGTAGCCGCGGTTGATGACGTAGACGTTGCGCAGGACGGAGGTGCCCTCCGCGGCCATCATCGCCAGCAGGACCACCACCGCGGGGCGCAGCGCCGGGGGGCACATCATCTCGGAGGCCCGCCAGCGGGTCGGGCCCTCGACCAGGACCCGGTGCGGGTCCAGGAGCTGGAGCCTGCCGCCGAGCCGGTTGAGGTCGGTGAGGTAGATGGCGCGGTTGTCGTAGACCCAGTCGTGGATGAGGGTCTTGCCCTGTGCGGAGGCGGTGATAGCCGCGAAGAAGGGGACGTTGTCGATGTTGAGGCCGGGGAACGGCATCGGGTGGATCTTGTCGATGGGCGCCTCGAGTTTGGAGGGCCGCACGGTCAGATCGATCAGCCTGGTCCGCCCGTTGTCGGCCGGGTACTCCGCACTGCGGTCGAAGTCGAGGCCCATCTCCTCCAGCACCGCCAGCTCGATCTCCATGAACTCGGCCGGCACCCGGCACACCGTCAGTTCCGACTCGGTGACGACGGCGGCGGCGACCAGGCTCATCGCCTCGACCGGGTCCTCGGAGGGCGAGTAGTCCACGTCCGTGTCGATGACGGGCACGCCGTGCACCGTCAGCGTCGTCGAGCCGACGCCCTCGACGCGGACGCCCAACTGCTCCAGGAAGAAGCACAGGTCCTGGACCATGTAGTTGGACGAGGCGTTGCGGATGACCGTGACGCCGTCGTGGCGGGCCGCGGCCAGCAGGGCGTTCTCGGTGACGGTGTCCCCGCGTTCGGTCAGCACGATCGGCCGGGCGGGGGCGACGCCCGCTTCCACCTCGGCGTGGTAAATGCCCTCCGTCGCGGTCACCGCCAGCCCGAAGTGGCGCAGCGCGCTCATGTGCGGCTCGACGGTGCGGGTGCCCAGGTCGCAGCCGCCCGCGTAGGGGAGGCGGAAGCGGTCCATGCGGTGCAGCAGCGGGCCGAGGAACATGATGATGCTCCGCGTGCGGCGCGCGGCTTCGTGGTCGATGGAGTCCAGGTCCAGTTCGGCGGGCGGCACGATCTCCAGGTCGGCGCCGCCGTTGATCCACCGGGTGCGGACGCCGATGGAGGAGAGCACCTCCAGGATCCGGTAGACCTCCTCGATGCGCGCGACCCGACGCAGTACCGTACGACCCGAGTTGAGCAGTGAGGCGCAGAGCAGCGCCACGCACGCGTTCTTGCTCGTCTTGACGTCGATGCTGCCGGACAGCCGCCGCCCGCCGACCACGCGCAGGTGCATCGGTCCGGAGTAGCCCAGGGACACGATCTCGCTGTCCAGAGCCTCGGAGATCCGGGCGATCATCTCAAGGCTGATGTTCTGGTTCCCGCGCTCGATCCGGTTGACGGCGCTCTGGCTGGTGCCGAGCGCTTCCGCCAGTTGCGACTGGGTCCAGCCTCGATGCTGACGGGCGTCACGGATCAACTGCCCAATACGGGCGAGGTAGTCGTCGGTCATGGAGACGAATCTATCTCAGATCTGAGATACGAGCGCACCGGGGGGTGGTGTGGCGGTGGTGATTCGCCGGTAACCGCCTGAATGCCGCATCCGGGTTGCGGGCGGGCTCCGCCGGGTGCAGTCCGGGTGCAGTGATGTCGGGGGCGGGCCCTCGGCGACCCTTCGTACGGACAGTACGGGCCGCATGGGCAGGGGGCGCGGGCGGTTCCCCCAGTCGGGTGCCGGGTGTCGGTGCTGATGTCCCCGGCTGGCCCCGTGTGCCCGCGCCGGGTGCCGTGCCCCGTCGCTCAGCTCTCGCCGCCCGCCTTGCGGACCAGCGCGTTCACCGCCCACAGCGCGATACCGAGCAGTACCAGGATGCCCGCCCTGACGTAGACCCCGGTGGCCCGGTCCGCGAGCGGGCTGGCCAGGATCAGCGCGGTCAGGGCGCCCAGCACCGGCAGCGGGGTCGGTACCTGGAAGTGCCGGTGCTCGACCCGGTCGCGGCGCAGTACGAGCACCGCCACGTTCACCACGGCGAAGACGCACAGCAGCAGGAAGGAGGTGGTGTCGCCCAGTCCGGCGATCTCGCCGGTCGACACCAGCCCCAGGGCGAGCAGGGTCACGAAGACGATGCCGACGACGGGTGTGCGGCGCCCGGGTAGCACTCTGCCCATGGCCCGGGGCAGGATGCGCTCGTTGGCCATGCCGTAGCACAGCCGCGAGGCCATCATCATGTTGATCAGGGCCGAGTTGGAGACGGCGAAGAGAGCGATCACGGCGAAGAGCTGCTGCGGGAAGTGCACGCCGCCCGCCTTGACCACCTCCAGCAGCGGTCCGCTGGACCCCTCCAGCGTCGCCGTCGGGACGAGCAGCGAGGAGACCAGCGCGACGAGCACGTAGACGGTTCCGGTCACCGCCACGCCGAGGAAGATGCCGCGGGGAAACGTGCGCTGCGGGTCCACCGTCTCCTCGGCCATGTTGACCGAGTCCTCGAACCCGACGAAGGCGAAGAAGCCCAGCGCGGTGGCGCCCAGCACCCCGGAGAACAGCGCGTACCCGGTGCCCCCGGTCTCCAGGTCGCCGAGCCTGGAGGGTTCGCCGGTGCCGGACAGGACGGCGGCGACGCCGATGCCGAGGATGATCACGAGCCCGGTGAGCTCCACCAGGGTGAAGACGACGTTGGCCTTGACGGACTCGGAGACGCCGCGCAGGTTCAGCGCGGCCAGGGCCAGCACGAACAGGACGGCCACCAGTGTGGGCGGTACGGATCCGCCCGTGAGTTCGTCCAGGTAGTCGCCGCTGAAGGCCAGCGCCGCCGCGCTCGCGGAGGAGAGCCCCGAGCACATCACCATGAAGGCGACGATGAACGTCAGGAACGGCACCTTGAACGCGCGCTGCGTGTAGAGCGCCGCTCCGGCCGCCTTCGGGTACTTGCCCACCAGTTCCACGTACGAGGCGGCTGTCAGCAGCGCCACCGCGAATCCGATCGCGAACGGCAGCCACAGGGCTCCGCCGACCTTTCCGGCGACCTTGCCGGTGGTGGCGTAGATGCCGGTGCCCAGGATGTCGCCGATCACGAACAGGATGAGCAGTTTGGGGCCGATGGCGCGTTTCAGTGCGGGTTCGGACGGTTCCCCGGCACCCCGGGGTGCGGGTTCGTGCGGGTTCGCGGTGGACACGGGGACACTGTGCGACAGCCGCGGCCGCGGGTCCAGGGAATGCGGCGCGCGTTCGGGTACGCAGCCCCGAACGGCCTGTTTCCCGAAGGGCCCGGAACGGCCGTTTGAGCCGGGGGGCGGGGCGGAACCGCCTGCTGTCCGCGGGCTCCGCGAACCTCCGTCCGTCCTGCGGTGCCGTCGCGGCCACCATGATGCGGGCGATGGCCGAGGTCCTGGTCTCGGCGGCTCGCGCAAGCCGGAAGGACGAGGACTCGCCTGCCGGGCCACGAACACCCCGTCGGCCATGTCGGCACCTTCGTCCACCTCCAGCTCGGCGCCACAGGCCCGCGGCCGGTTCAGCCGCCGAGCAGTTGGAGCCATTCGCGCAGCAGAGCCGTCTCCGTGGCGCGCAGAGGCACCGCGGCGCCTGCGGCACCGGGTCCGTCGGCAAGCGCGGTCTCCAGTGCGGCGTCGAGGGCGAGTGCGTGTGAGGCCAGGTCCGATCCGGACGAGGCGGGCGGGTCCGTGATGACGGAGGCGATGACGGTGTCGCGCAGCCGTGCCGAAGTGGTCAGGTCCCGCTGCGAGGGCTCCTCTCCGATCAGCGTGAGCGTGACACCCGTCGTCGCCGCATGGATGATCCGGGTCGCCCCTGCCACCGGCACCCGAAGACGCCCTACCTCGGCCGCGCGGCGCAGCAGAGCCACCAGCAGGGCGTGCGCCTCGTCCGCGGCGGGAGGCCGGCGTCCGGGCTGCACGGTGCCGTACATGAGCATGTAGAACGCCGGGTGCTGCACTCCGAAGTCGACGTGCAGGTCCCAGCCCCGGTAGAGATCGGCCACCGGATCGTCGTGGGTCAGGGCCAGGGCCTCCCGCTTCTCGGTCAGGTACATCTCAAACCCGTAGGCGGCCAGCTCGGCCAGGAGTCCGTCCTTGTCGCCGAACATCCGGTACAGCGCGGGGGCCGTGACACCCGCTGCTGCGGCGACAGCGCGCGTGGAGACCGCCTCGCTGCCGCCCTTCTCCAGGAGCTCGGCCGCCACCTGCAGCACCTGGCGCCGTACGGCGCGTCGTTCCTCGCTCATGGAACAACGATATCGCAATGTGCGTAACATCGAATTATCGGTGCTACGCTCATAAGCGGAACAGTGATTCAGATCGCTGGTGGTCGGCACCGTTACGCGGCACCGGGGCCTGCGTCGTACCTGGCCCGGGCGGCCGGTCGCCGACTCGTGGAGCAGCGCGGCCGGCCGCCCAGGCGGGCGGCCGCTCGCCCGCCGACACCCATCCCGGACGCCGCCATCCGCGGCAGGAGAGGAACACCCATGTCAGATGTATCGATCGTCATCGCGTCGCATTCCGGCTACGGCCACACCGCACAGATAGCCGCGGCCGTCGAGGACGGCGCACGCTCCGCCACCGGGACCCGGGTCCACCGGGTGGACATCGCCTCCCTCGGCGACGCCGACTGGGAACTGCTGGACGCCGCGGACGCCATCGTCTTCGGCACCCCCACCTACATGGGCACCGCGTCCGGGGCGTTCCACGCCTTCGCCGAGGCCACCAGCAAGCGGTGGATGACCCGTGCCTGGAGCGACAAGCTCGCGGCGGGATTCACCAACTCCGGCTCCATGAGCGGCGACAAGCTGCACACCTTGCAGTACCTCTCACTTCTGGCGGCCCAGCACGGGATGCTCTGGGTGAGCCTGAACCTTCTGCCGGGCTGGAACACCACCACCTCCACCGCCCAGGACGACAACCGCCTCGGCTTCTATCTCGGGGCCGGCGCGCAGAGTTTCAACGACAGCCCCGCGGTGCACGACGCAGACCTGAGCACCGCCCGCCACCTCGGCCGACGCGTCGCCGAGCACGCCCGCATCCACCGCGCCGGGCTGGCCGCCGCAGCGCGCTGACCCGACAGCCCGGTCACCGCACTGGCGTATGGCGCCCGCGGGCCAGACCGCACCGGCGAACGGCGCCCGCGGGCCAGGAGGTCACGGGTGACCGCCGCCCTCGCCGGCTGGCCCGCGCCAGGCGACCGCATGCGGCAGGAAAAGCGGGTTCGGCGCACGGACGGGCACGTCTCATCGATCACACGGCACCATGTGCCCCACGCAGAGGAGCGCATCATCCGGAACCGCACACTGGGAAACCAGGGTCTGGAGGTCTCGGCCATCGGCTACGGCGCGATGGGCCTGACGATGGCCTACGGACCCACCGACACGGAGGCCGGCGTCGCCGCCCTCCGCCGCGCCCACGACCTGGGCGTCACCTTCTTCGACACGGCCGAGATGTACGGCTGGGGCACCGGATCCAACGAGATGCTGGTCGGCAGAGCGGTCAAGGACTTCCGCGACGACGTGGTCCTGGCCACCAAGTTCGGCGTCGACATGTCGGTGCCCCAGGAGCAGATCGGCGGCCCGCTCGACAGCCGGCCCGACAACATCCGCAAGGTCGCCGACAACAGCCTGCGCCATCTCGGCGTGGATCACATCGACGTCTTCTACCAGCACCGTGTCGACCCGAAGGTGCCCATCGAGGTGGTCGCGGGCACCGTGCAGGAACTCATCGACGCGGGCAAGGTGAGGTACTTCGGCCTCAGCGAGGCCGGACCCGAGACGATCCGCAGGGCGCACGCTGTGCAGCCGGTCTCCGTCCTGCAGACCGAGTACTCCCTGTTCGAACGCGATGTCGAGCAGCTCTTCCCCCTCCTGGACGAACTCGGCATCGGCCTCGTCGCCTACTCCCCCCTCGGCCGCGGGTTCATCACCGGCACCGCCAAGCCCGCCGGACAGTACGAAGGCAGCGACATCCGCAACGTCGACCCGCGCTGGCAGCCGGACAACTTCGGCAAGAACGCCGCGGCCGTCGACCGGCTCGGCACCCTGGCGACGGCCAAGGGGGCCACCGTCTCCCAACTCGCCCTGGCCTGGCTGCTGACGCGGGGCGAGCACATCGTGCCCATCCCCGGTACGCGCAGCCCGAAGCGTATCGAGGAAAACACCGGCGCCGCCGATCTCACCCTCACCGACGCCGACCTCGCCACCGTCGCCGAGATCCTGCCCCACGGAGGTTTCGGCGCGCGCTATGCCGCGGGGGGCGTGCCGACCTGGATCTGGGATCCGCCACGGGGCGGGCGTCTCCTGCCGCCCGTCACCTGCCCCTTCGAGGCCACTCGGCCAGGACCGCGCCCCGCAGCGGCCCTGGCCGGGTGGCAGGGTGGCGCCGCCCCTGCGTCCGATCTGCGTCCGATGCGGTCATCCGGAGAAAGCAGGGTCACCGGTCCGCCGCCGAAGCGGCGACGGAGCGGCCTGCAGGGTTGCGTTCAGTCGCGGCTCGTGGCCTGCCTTCTGGACCATGCGGTGGCGTCGGTCCCGTATCGGGCCAAGAGGCGTGCGAACTGGATCCGTTCCTCCGGAGTCCAGGCGGTGGTGATCTCCAGGAACGCTGTGCGCTGTTCGGCGGCGAAGCGGTTGCGTTCGGCCTCGCCGTGCTCGGTGAGTTCCAGTACGGTGCGGCGCCCGTCGGACTGGGACGCCGCCCGGCGCAGCAGCCCGTCCTCGATGCACGCGGCGACGGTCCGGCTGGCCACCGGTTGGGCGACGCCCATCTCGGCGGCGAGGCCACCGACCGTCGTCTCGCCCGGCGCGTCGGCGATGACGTTGAGCACGAGGTTGCGGGACAGGTCCTTGCCGGATGCCGGTGCGCGTCGGCGCAGGCGCGACAGAGCCGGGCCGATCTGGTCCAGCGCCCGGTCGTCGGAACGCTGCTCGGAGGAGGACGCGCTGCTCATGCGACCGAGTCTAGGCCCGGCCGGCACATTTGCATACCGTTGAGCAAGTGCATAGCATCAGATATGTAAATAGGGACGGGCGAGGAAACGGGACGGACTGCCATGACGCTCACCGCGATCACCAACGCGCACATCTTCGACGGAGAGAAGTCGGCGGGCGTGCAGACCGTGGTCCTCGACGGCGGGAGGATCGCCCGTGTCGGCGGTGACGCCCCTCGGGGCAGCGAGATCGTCGACGGCAGCGGCGCCACACTGCTGCCGGGACTCATCGACGCCCATGTCCACTCCGCCCCCGGTTCCCTGGCGCTCGCCCTGCGGTTCGGGGTGACGACCGAACTGGAGATGCAGGGCATGAACACACGGGAGAACCGGGGAGCCATCACCGACGACGACACCGTGGCCGACGTGCGCTCTTCCGGCTTCGCCATCACGCCGCCCGGTGGTCACCCGAGCGAGCTGATGCCGGAGGGCTTCCGGCCGAAGTGGGAGCTGCCACCGGTGATGCCCCTGATGCCGTTCTCCACCACGGCCGAGGAAGCGGCGGCCTTCGTGCCCCAGCTCCTGGCCCGGGGATCCGACTTCATCAAGTTCATGATCGACGACGGCAGCGTGGAGGGACACCCCGGGCTGCCCGTGCTCGACCAGGCCACCGTGAACGCCGGGGTGGCCGAAGCCGAGAAGTACGGCGCCCTCACCGTGGCCCACGCGCTGACCGTGGAGGCGACCAGGGCGGCCGCCGAAGCCGGAGTCGACGGCGTCACGCACGTGTTCATGGATCAGCCGCACACCGCCGAGATCATCGCCCTCATCAAGGACGCGGGCATGTTCGTCATCCCCTGCATCACCCTCAACGCCTCGATGATGGGGCGCACCGGCGGCGCACTCGCCGACGATCCCCGGGTCGCCGCACGTCTCGACCCCCAGTGGGACCGGACCCTTCGCTCCAGCTACAACCGCTACCCGCAAGGCAGGCTCGACGACGTGTACGACACCGTGCGCGCGTTGGACGCCGCCGGCGTCGACGTGCTGGCCGGCACCGACGTCTCCATGCCCGAAACGTTCTTCGGGGGCCTGGCGCACGGAGCGAGCCTGCACCACGAACTGCAGTACCTCGTGGCAGCGGGTCTCACGCCCGCACGGGCCCTGCGCGCGGCCACAGCGACCACGGCCCGCCGCTTCCGCCTCGGCGACCGGGGCCGCATCGCCGAGGGGCTCCGCGCCGACCTGCTGCTGGTCGACGGCGACCCGACCAGCGACATCAGCGACACCCTCAACACGCGCGCCGTCTGGCGCCGTGGCGCCCGCCTGGCGGCATGACCGCGTCCACCGCTCGCGGTCCTGGCGAGCCGGCCGGCCTCGCACCGCGCCGAGTGCTCCTCCGCGTACGGCCCCGCGGGATCCACCCCGGCCCCAGCCGGTACGGCCACCCGTGCTCCCGGCGCGTTTAGTCCGTACGGCTGGGTTCACTGAGGCAGAAGGCGAAACGACCGGGTTCGCTGAGTAAACGCCTCGATTGGATGAGAGCGGTCACCGGGGGCAGGCATGACCGGCGGCCGGTCGGTGTACTAGAGTTATCTCGACATCGAGATAACTGGCGACGGCATACGTCGCGGTCGCTGTCGCAGGGCGAGAACCGGTTCGGTAAGGATGGTAAGGCTTGCCTAACTTCATCTCCCGCTCACCATAGCGCACCGGCGGCCGATGCACTCAAGGCACTGAAGGAGACTGTCGTGTCGGCGAACAGCTTCGACGCCCGCAGCACGCTGCAGGTGGGCGACGAGTCCTACGAAATCTTCAAGCTGGACAAAGTAGAGGGTTCCGCCCGGCTGCCGTACAGCCTGAAGGTCCTGCTGGAGAACCTGCTCCGTACCGAAGACGGCGCGAACATCACCGCTGACCACATCCGCGCGCTCGGCGGCTGGGACCCCAAGGCGCAGCCCAGCCAGGAGATCCAGTTCACCCCGGCCCGGGTGATCATGCAGGACTTCACGGGTGTGCCCTGCGTCGTCGACCTGGCGACCATGCGCGAGGCCGTCAAGGAGCTGGGCGGCGACGCCGACCGGATCAACCCGCTCGCCCCGGCCGAGCTGGTCATCGACCACTCCGTCATCGCCGACACCTTCGGCACCTCCGACGCGTTCAAGAAGAACGTCGAGCTGGAGTACGGCCGCAACCGCGAGCGCTACCAGTTCCTGCGCTGGGGCCAGGGCGCCTTCGACGAGTTCAAGGTCGTCCCGCCCGGCACCGGCATCGTGCACCAGGTCAACATCGAGCACCTGGCCCGCACCGTCATGGTGCGGGACGGCAAGGCGTACCCCGACACGCTGGTCGGCACCGACTCGCACACCACCATGGTCAACGGCCTCGGCGTGCTGGGCTGGGGCGTCGGCGGCATCGAGGCGGAGGCCGCGATGCTGGGCCAGCCGGTCTCGATGCTCATCCCGCGGGTCGTCGGCTTCAAGCTCACCGGTGAACTGCCCACCGGCACCACCGCCACCGACCTCGTGCTCACCATCACCGAGATGCTGCGCGCGCACGGTGTCGTCGGCAAGTTCGTGGAGTTCTACGGTCAGGGCGTGGCCTCCGTGCCGCTCGCCAACCGCGCCACGATCGGCAACATGTCGCCGGAGTTCGGCTCCACCGCGGCGATCTTCCCGATCGACGAGGAGACCATCAACTACCTCAGGCTGACCGGCCGCAGCGCCGAGCAGCTCGCCCTCGTCGAGGCGTACGCCAAGGCGCAGGGCCTGTGGCACGACCCGGCCCAGGAGCCGGAGTACAGCGAGTACCTGGAGCTGGACCTGGCCACGGTGGTCCCCTCCATCGCCGGCCCGAAGCGCCCGCAGGACCGCATCGCGCTCGCCGACGCCGCCCACAAGTTCGGCCAGGACGTCGTCAACTACGTCTCCGAGGCGGACACCGACGAGGCCGGCAAGGAGTCCTTCCCGGCCTCCGACGCGCCGGCCGTCTCCAACGGCGTGCCGAGCAAGCCGGTCCAGGTCACGGGTCCCGACGGGGTCACCTACGAGATCGACCACGGCGCCGTCGCCGTCGCGGCCATCACCTCCTGCACCAACACCTCCAACCCGTACGTCATGGTCGGCGCCGCGCTGCTGGCCAAGAAGGCGGTGGAGAAGGGCCTCACCCGCAAGCCCTGGGTCAAGACCACCCTGGCCCCCGGCTCGCAGGTCGTCATGGACTACTACGACCGGGCAGGGCTCACCCCGTACCTGGACAAGCTCGGCTTCAACCTCGTCGGCTACGGCTGCACCACCTGCATCGGCAACTCCGGCCCGCTGCCGGAGGAGGTCTCCCAGGCCGTCAACGACAACGACCTGGCCGTCGTCTCGGTGCTCTCCGGCAACCGCAACTTCGAGGGCCGGATCAACCCCGACGTCAAGATGAACTACCTGGCGTCCCCGCCGCTGGTGGTCGCCTACGCCCTCGCCGGGTCCATGAAGGTGGACATCACCCAGGACGCGCTGGGCACCGACCAGGACGGCAACCCCGTCTACCTGGCCGACCTGTGGCCCTCCGAGCAGGAGGTCGAGGAGGTCGTCGCCTCCGCCATCGGCCAGGAGATGTTCACCAAGGACTACGCCGACGTCTTCGCCGGCGACGCCCAGTGGCAGGCCCTCCCCGTGCCCACCGGCAACACCTTCGAGTGGGACGCCGAGTCCACCTACGTCCGCAAGCCCCCGTACTTCGAGGGCATGGGGATGGAGCCGGCGCCGGTCACGGACATCTCCGGCGCCCGGGTGCTGGCCAAGCTGGGCGACTCGGTCACCACCGACCACATCTCCCCGGCCGGCGCCATCAAGGCCGACACCCCGGCGGGCCAGTACCTCACCGAGCACGGCGTCCAGCGCCGCGACTTCAACAGCTACGGCTCGCGCCGCGGCAACCACGAAGTCATGATCCGCGGCACGTTCGCCAACATCCGGCTCCGCAACCAGATCGCGCCCGGCACCGAGGGCGGCTTCACCCGGGACTTCACGCAGGACGGAGCGCCGGTCTCCTTCATCTACGACGCCTCGCAGAACTACCAGGCGCAGGGCACCCCGCTGGTCATCCTCGCGGGCAAGGAGTACGGCTCCGGCTCGTCCCGCGACTGGGCGGCCAAGGGCACCGCGCTGCTCGGCGTGCGCGCCGTCATCGCCGAGTCCTACGAGCGCATCCACCGCTCGAACCTGATCGGCATGGGCGTCCTGCCGCTGCAGTTCCCCACCGGCGGCTCGGCGCTCGACCTGGGACTGACCGGCGAGGAGACCTTCTCCATCACCGGTATCACCGCCCTCAACGACGGTGACGTCCCCGCCACGGTGAAGGTGACCACGGACACCGGCGTCGAGTTCGACGCCACCGTCCGCATCGACACCCCCGGCGAGGCCGACTACTACCGCAACGGCGGCATCCTGCAGTACGTCCTGCGGTCGCTCATCCGCGACTGACCGGACCGACAGCGCGACGGCGGGCCGCACTCTTCGAGGGTGTGGCCCGCCGTGCTGTGCGTGCCTACTCCCGTTCCTGACAGGGGAGTTGTTTCTTGAGTTCCTTGGTGAAGGGGACGATGAAGCGCTCCATCGCCTTCTTGCTCTCCTCCCGATCCTCGGGCTGGCTCCTGGCGTCGACTTCGATCACGTAGGTGTCGGCCGGTACCGTCTTGTGCTTCTCTCCTGGAGGAGTAGGGGTGCCGAGGCGTGCTTTTGGGTTGAAGCAAGAGAAATGAGTTGCCGCCGCTCTTTCACCTACGATGTATTTTCCGCCTCGTATACGGGTGGGGTAGTTAATGCCGTAGCCTCGCACCTCCAGGTCCTTGCGCAGCGCCCACACGCCCTCAATCTTGAACTCCCATTCGCCATCCACGCTCAGCGTGCACGAACTGGTGCCGATTTTCTCCGTTCCTGTCCAATCGTTCTCGCTTATCTCTTTCCCGCCCGACAGAAAAGGCTCCACCGACTCCGGCGCAACTTGGATCCCGCACAGGCTGCGGGGTACACGATATTCTCGCTCAGGTCCACCGCACCCCGACACGAGCGCAAGCAAGAAGGAAATTCCCAGGGCGGCCGTTATAGATCCAGTAGCACTACTCCGAGGGACGTCGTGCTTTATTGTCGAAGCCGTTCTCTCTGAGCTTTTCACCGTGGTCGTATCCTCCGGCTACTTCTTGTGCAATGTTTCTGGCGACAACTTCGGGATCCACTCCAGACGAGTAGCCGGAACTACGAACGGCCTGTTGTGCCCATTCGCCAGCTAAGAATCTGCCCGTCCTTGCCGTCCGAAATTTCGATCCCTTTTCTTCGCGCATCATCGACCTTCATCTGCAGGTCATCCTGAATGGACTTAAGTGCTTTGTAAGCAGCGCTCAATTTCTCATGCAGATCCCGGGATTCGACATGCGCATCCGTGAGTTCGTCTGCGACCGCCGTTGATGAACGGTCGCGTCACGTCCGCGTTCACGCCGGACCACCGTGCTCTGTTCGCCTTTTTGAGCATGCCACTGTGCGCCTCGGAAGCTGCTTCGCCGAGCCTGCTCTCCATGGTTCCCCATTCGGAGACAGTCGACTTCAGGGGGCCGAGGTCGACCTGGTACGCGTTCCTCCAGGTAAGCCGAGCCATAATGCCCCCTATTTGATCCATTTGTAGATGGCGGAAGTGGAGACAGGGTCACCTGAACCTGACTTGAGGGATGCGCCGATCTCGAGATCTTCCTTTGCGTGGGCGGCCTTCGAATAGTCCAGATGGTTGGAGATACGCGCGCATGCCTGCTGCAGCGTCTTGCGCTGGCTGTCCCAGGTCTTCGCGGTCTTCCGGACGGCGGCGCCCATCTGGAAGTTGTACTGGTCCAGTTCCCGCGCTGCACTGTCCGTGGTGCTGCGACCCGATTCATCGACTCCCTTGCCGTCGATGTCAGCTGCTTTCTGGATTTTCCGATGCAGTTCGAAGGCGTCGTGGCCCACCGCGCCCAAGTCATTCTGATAGACGGTGAGATCAGGCGCGTAGGCGCCGTTCGGGGATCCCCGGTTCTCTGTGTTGTAGCCGTTCACTGCATATGCGGGGAGTCCTGAGATCGGTCCCGTGCAGGCGATTTGAGGTGTGTCCACTCCTCGTCGAACGTCATCTGCCCCCCCTGCGGCCCGTCAGGTGTACGTCAGCCGGTGGCGATCCGTGCCGCGCATCGGTGCTGCGCTACCAACGGCTGGCGGCAACTGATTGTAGAGGAGCTGTCACGTCAGGTCAGAGGTCAGATGAAAGACGTGGCGGATACACGCAAGTGGGGAGCCTTGTTCCGGTCGTACCGTGTGGTCCGCCCCATGCCAGGCCGGACATGGGGCCGTCCGCGCTCTCACCGGCCCTCCCCCGCTGCCGGCGGCGTCCCGCACGGTCACAGGCGCCCGCGCAGGCGCGTCGGTCAGCGTCTGCCGAGGAGTTCGAGTTCGCCGAGGCGGCTGCTCTCCGTGGCAGGGAGCAGGCGGTAGCGGGTGTAGTGCGCGCTGCGGGGGAGGGTGAAGACGCGGGTCTGCTTGTTCCAGCGGAACGTCTCGTCCGCGCGCCGGTCCAGGGTGTGCCAGCGCTTGCCGTCCCGGGATCCCTGCAGCCGCCAGCCGCCGGGTGCCTCGGTGTGGTCGTCGGAGGTGAGGGTGTACGCCGTGACGCGGGCGCCGTCCGTCACCGCGACGGGGCCGGACGCGGCGTCCGCGGCCGTGTCGGAGGTGTCGTCCAGCAGCGGGGAGTCACCCGGCTCGCTGACGTCGGCGACCGGCGTCGGCGCCCGGTCGCCGCGGGTGAGCGAGGTCGGTCCCGCATCGCGGCCCGAGCCCCACTTCGACGGCTTCGGGCCCATGGCGAACTCCAGGGTGCCGCCGTCGGCCAGCAGCTTGTGCGGCAGCGCGGTGGAGTTCCAGCGTTTGCCGTCGACCTTCAGGCCCTGGACGTAGACGTTCTCGGCGCTGTTCTTCGGCGCCTCGACCACCAGATCCCGGCCGTTCTCCAGATGGACGGTGGCCTTGGTGAACAGCGGTGAGCCGACCGCGTACTCGGGGGAGCCCATGACCAGCGGGTAGAAGCCCAGTGCGCTGAAGATGTACCAGGCCGACATCTCGCCGTTGTCCTCGTCGCCCGGATAGCCCTGGCCGATCTCGCTGCCGACGTAGAGCCGGGAGAGCACCTCGCGGACCTTGGCCTGGGTCTTCCAGGGCTGCCCGGCCGCGTCGTACAGGTAGGGGATGTGGTGCGAGGGCTGGTTGCTGTGCCCGTACATGCCCATCCGCACGTCGCGGGCCTCGGTCATCTCGTGGATCACCCCGCCGTAGCTGCCCGCGTACTTCTTCTCGGCCGTCTCCGGGGTGGCGAAGTAGCGGTCCAGCTTCTCGGCGAGGCCCGAGCGGCCGCCGTGCAGGGCGGCCAGGCCGCGGGTGTCCTGGGGCGCGGTGAAGGCGGAGTTCCAGCCGTTCGTCTCGGTGTAGTCGTAGCCCCACACACGCGGGTCGTACTCCTGCGGGGAAAGCCGCCAGGAGCCGTCGGGTCTCCTGCCCTGGAAGAAGCCGGTCTTCTTGTCGAAGAGGTGGACGTAGCCGCGGGCGCGCTGGGAGAAGTAGGCCGACTCCTCCCGGTAGCGCTTCTTGCCGGTCTTCTTGTAGAGGGCCTTGCCCATCCGGGCGATCCCGAAGTCGTTGAGGTAGCCCTCCAGGGCCCAGGACAGGCCCTCCTTGGTGTCGGTGCTCGTCCAGCCGAGGAAGGGGGAGGTGGCCATGCCCTTGCGGCCGACGCCGGGATCGGGAGGGGCGACGGTGGCGTTCTTGACGGCGGCCTCGTAGGCGGCCTCCGCGTCGAAGTCGACGCCCTTGAGGTAGGCGTCGGCGAAGGCGACGTCGGAGGAGGTGCCGGTCATCAGGTCGGCGTAGCCGGGGGAGGACCAGCGGGAGATCCAGCCGCCGTCCTTGTACTGCTGCACGAACCCGTCGGCCATCTTCCCCGCCTGCTTCGGGGTGAGGAGGGAGTAGGCGGGCCAGGTGGTGCGGTAGGTGTCCCAGAAGCCGTTGTTGACGTACACCTCGCCGTCGACGATCTTCGAGCCGGTCCTGGTGGGGGTGTCCGGACCCGCGGCGGGGGAGAAGGGGCTGGCGTAGCGGGTCCGGCCGCCGACCCGCTCGTGGCCCGCGTTGGGGTAGAGGTAGAGCCGGTAGAGGTTGGAGTAGAGGGTGGTGAGCTGGTCGGGGGTGGCGCCCTCGACCTCGATGACGCCCAGCAGGTCGTCCCACCGCGCCTGGGCCCGCTTGCGCACCTGTGCGAAGGAGTGGTCGGCGGGGACCTCGGCACGCAGATTGGCCTTCGCCTGCGCGACGCTGATCAGCGAGGTGGCTATCCGCATGGTGACCGTGCGGTCCGCTCCCG
This sequence comes from Streptomyces sp. NPDC006925, assembly GCF_042869575.1. NCBI lineage: Bacteria > Bacillati > Actinomycetota > Actinomycetes > Kitasatosporales > Streptomycetaceae > Streptomyces > Streptomyces sp. NPDC006925. The sequence continues at coordinate 66,946 of NZ_JBIAGB010000015.1, read as the reverse complement.
GCGCGAACCGCAGATAGCCCGCGGCGTCCTTGCTCCCGCCGTCCTTCAGCTTGCTGCCGCCGGTGACGGGTGCGTCGAACTCGGCGTGCACGAACATCCGGGTCGCGCCGGTGGACAGCCCGCTGCGCACGTCGGACCAGCCGCTGACGGTGCCCCGGCGAGTGTCGAGGGTGAGCCCCGCGTGGTCGTCGACGTTGTCGAAGAGGAGCGCGGCGGCGTCCCGCTCCGGGAAGGTGAAGCGCATCATCGCCGCGTGGTCGGTCGGGGTGACCTCGGTGCGCAGCCCGTTCTCGAAGGTGACGCCGTAGTAGTGCGGCCTGGCCGTCTCCTCCGAGTGCCGGAAGGGCAGTGCGCGGGCGGTACGGGAGGCGCTGGGGGTGCCCTTCGCGGTCGAGGGCATCACCTGGAACGTCTGCCGGTCGCCCATCCAGGGGCTGGGCTCGTGGCTGGCGCTGAAGGCCTGCAGCGCCGGCAGGTTGTCGGCGTTGTTCTTCCGCGCGTACTCGTACAGCCAGCTCTTGGCGCCCGCGTCGGTCACCGGCGTCCAGAAGTTGAAGCCGTGGGGGAGCGCGGTGGCGGGGAAGGTGTTGCCGCGCGAGAAGGAGCCGCTGGAGAGGGTGCCCCGGGTGGTGCGGACGTGGTCGGAGAGGTGGGCCTTGGGGGCGGCCGGCCGCTGCGGGGCGAGCCGCAGGTCGTCGAGCCAGCCCGCGAAGGCGCGGGAGCCGTTCGCCGGGCCGGACGGCGCGTCGTAGCCGAGCAGGACGCGGTCGACGGTCCGGCCCTCGGCGAGGCGGCCGATCCGGGCCTCGACGTTGTTCCACTGGTTGACGTGCAGGGTCTTGGCGGCGCCCTGCGCGGCCGGGGTGAGCCGGGTGCCGTGCTGGTCGGCGGCGCGCAGGTCGCCGAGGCGGCTGCCGTCGGTGAAGACGAGGTCGACGGCGACGTGCGTGGCGGCGTAGGAGCGGTCCTGGCCGGTCATCTCGGGGAAGAGCCGGTAGGAGAGCACGGTGTCGCGGGTGACGGTGACATCGACGTCGAAGATCTTGTTGTACGCGTATCCGCGGCCCGGTGCGGCGTGGTCGCCCGCGAAGCGCAGGGCGCGGGCCCCGGTGAAGCCGGCGCCGGTCCTGGCGGTGGGCGAGGACTCGGGTCCGCCGCCGGTGCGGGTGGCCAGCCCGGGGCGGCCGTCGGCGGTGACTCCGTCGGCGCGGGGCCTGCCGTCCGGCCCGGTCTCGACGGTGTCGTCCCAGTCCGGCGGTGGCGTCTCGGCCTCGAACGAGGAGGCGAACCGGGTGGCCCGCGGGCCGGTGCCCGGGTCCGGTGCCGCGACGGCGGTGGTGGCCTGTGCCGTGGTGGTGACGAGCAGCGCGAGGAGCACGGCGAGTGTCCGGCGCCGGGTGGCCGTCCGACGGGATAAGGCCCGCGGTCGGATCTTCGGTCCGCGGCGGAGCCGGGTTGCGGGTCCGGATCCGGCCGTGGGCCGGGGACGGGGTTGTGGGCTGCGGCGCACACGGACCTCTCAACAGGCGAACAGGCCGACAACGTTGTCAGATTGTGGATATCAGCGACAAGTAACGTACGTCTTCCCCTGGGTGTCAAGGGGAGTCGGGGACCTCGGAGGAAATCGGAGGAACTCGGGGGTATTCAGGGGGACTCGGAGGGACTCGGGGGAAGGAGGGAATCGAAACAGGTCTCAACTCGGGAAAGATGGCGGACGGGAATGTTCTCGATCTTGCCCGGGTGGCGAAGAGTGGACTATACCTGTCCGCACCTTGAGCGGTACCGCGCGCGGCCGCCGCCTCATCGGCGCACCATCCGCAAGATCCGCACCACCCAGCTACAACTGACCCGCGGTGTCGGGCCCTTCGCCGGTGGCGAGTCGACAGGAGACCGGTACACCGCCTGAGTCCTGAAGAAGGCGAGGACTTGAGCATGGGAACCAACAGCGTCAACCGTCGCGACGTCGTCAAGGCCACCGCGGCCGGACTTCTCGCCGTGCCGGCCCTCGGTTCGCTGACGTCCTGCGCCACCGGTGGCGGTGAGGACACCACGGCGGAAAAGGGCGAGAAGACGGACAAGAATCCGCTCGGCGTCAAGAAGGACGCCGGACTGCAGGTCTACGTCTTCAACGGCGGATACGACGACAAGTACGCGCGCTTCGTCAGCGACATGTACGAGAAGCAGTACACGAAGGCCGAGGTCGACCAGAAGCGGACCGAACGCATCGCCACCCAGGTCCAGCCGCGGATCATCAAGGGCGATCCGCCGGACGTGGTCAACAACTCCGGCGCCGAGATGATGTCGATCTCGAAGCTCGTCAAGAACAAGCAGGTCAGCGACGTCACCGAACTGCTCGACGCGCCGAGCTGGGACGACCCGGACGTCAAGGTGCGCGACACCCTGGTGCCCGGCGTCGTGGAGATGGGGCAGTTCGGCGGCGACGCCTGCTACCAGCTCAACATCGCCCAGACCGTGTACGGCATCTGGTATTCGGACACGATGCTCCGCGACACGCTGGAGGCCGAATACCCGAAGACCTGGGACGACATGCTGGCCCTCTGCAAGAAGGCCAAGAAGAAGGGGCTGCACGGCTGGACGTACCCGGCGGGCCACCCCCGCTACATGTTCTTCAGCATGTACGCCATGTTCGGCCAGGCGGGCGGCCGCGAGCAGCTCGACGCCTTCGACTATCTGGAGCCGAACGCCTGGAAGACCGACGCGGTCAAGCAGGTCTTCGAAGCGTATGAGGAGCTGCTCGCCAAGAAATACGTGCTGACCGGCTTCGACGGCAAGAACGCGCACATCGAGGCGCAGACCGCCTGGACGAAGGGCAAGGCCGTCTTCATCCCGGACGGCTCCTGGGTGGAGAACGAGGCGAAGGACACCACGCCCAAGAACTTCGAGATGCGGGTCGGTGCGACGCCCTCGCTCGACAAGGGCGACGCGATGCCCTTCGGCACCCTCTACGCGCCGCCCGGCGAGCCCTACATCATCCCGGCCAAGGCCTCGAACCGCCGGGGCGGGCTGGAGTGGATGCGGATGATGTACAGCAAGAAGGCCGCGGTGAACCTCTTCCACGAGGTCTCCTCGATGCCCGTGGTCAAGGGCGCCATCGACGGGATGGAGCTGCCGCCGGGCGTGGACAGCGCGCAGCAGGCCGTCAAGGCCGCCGGCGACAACATCGTGATCGCCTTCTTCAAGGAGTGGTACGCCGATCTGTGGCGGGTGGACTTCGACGCCGTCGTGGGCAAGTTCATGAATGGCGAGACATCGGTGAAGGAGGCCATGAACGCGATGCAGAAGGCCGCCGACCGCACCGCCAAGGACCCCGACGTCACGAAGATCAAGAAGTCCTGAGCGACCGGGCAGCGGGCGCGGACCCGGGGAGAATCGGAGCGGCGTGAAGACTGAGACACGGCCGGCCACGGGCGGGCAGACGAGCGGGAAGCGGCCTGTCGGGCGGACCCGGGCGGGCGGGGGAGCGGCCTTCGCGCTGGCCGTCGTCCTGCCGCCCCGGTTCACCCCGGAGCGGGTGCGCAACGACCGCAGATACCGCACGCTGGACAAGTACCGCTTCATCGTGGGCTTTCTGGCCCTGCCGCTGGCCTTCTACGCGGTCTTCGTCATCTCCCCGTTCCTCCAGGCGATCTACTACTCGTTCACGGACTGGGCGGGCGGTGCCACGGCGAACTTCGTCGGCTTCGACAACTACGTGAAGATGTGGAACGACGAGCGCTTCTGGGCCTCCTTGCAGTCCAGTCTGCTGCTGCTGGTCGTCGTTCCGCTGGTCACCCTGGCACTGGGCATCTTCTTCGCCTACATGATCACCGCGGGTGGACGGCACCGCAGGGGACAGGCGGTCTCGGGCGTGGCGGGCTCCTCGCTCTACAAGATCGTCTACTTCTTCCCGCAGGTGCTGTCCATCGCGCTGATCGCCGTGGTGTGGCAGCAGGTCTACAGCTCCCGCAGCGGCCTGCTCAACGGCCTGCTCGGCTCCGTGGGGCTGGAGGGGCTCGAACAGCGCTGGCTGGGCGGCGACTACAAGCTCGCCCTCTTCTCGACCATGGCGGTGATCGCCTGGAGCTTCGTCGGCTTCTACGTGGTGCTCTTCTCGGCCGCCATGGGCGCCATCCCCAAGGACATCTACGAGGCCGCGCTGCTGGACGGCGCCGGGCGCGCCGCGACCTTCTTCCGGGTCACCCTGCCGCTGATCTGGGACACCGTGCGCACCGGCTGGATCTACATGGGCATCCAGGCCCTGGACGCCTTCGCGGTCGTGCTGATCATGGTGCCGCCGCATGCGCTGAAGGTGACCCCGGTCTACCTCTACGAGCGGTTCCGGGAGGGGCAGTTCGGCTATGCCACCGCCATCGGCGTGGTGCTCCTCGTCCTCAGCATGGTCTTCACACTGATCGTGATGCGGGTCGGGCGCCGTGACCAGATCGAGTACTGAGAAGCGGGGAAGCGAAGCGATGAGTGCCGAACCGATGTCCACCGACGCCGTCACCGACCGGGCGGAGGATCCCGCCGCGCCCCCCTCCACGCCCGCCGCCGGGGACGCGGCACGCTTCGGCCCGGGGCGCGGCGAGAGCGGCGTGCTGAACGTCTTCTCGCACGCCTTCCTGATCGCCTGGGTGGTGATGGCGGCCGGACCGCTGATCTGGGTGGCGCTGACGGCCTTCCGCCCCACCGCGGACTTCCTCAACGACCCGATGGGTCTGCCGACCTCGCTCCACTGGCAGAACTTCGCGCATGCCTGGACAGAGGCGAAGATCGGCCGGTACGCGTTCAACTCGGTGATCATCCTGGCGGGCTCGCTGACCGGCACCATGCTGCTGGGCTCGATGGCGGCCTACGTCATCGCCCGGTTCACCTTTCCGGGCAACCGGTTCGTCTTCCTGCTGTTCGCCGGCGGCATGATGTTCCCGGTGATCCTGGCGCTGATCCCGCTCTTCACCATCATGGACAACATGTCCCTGCTGGACACCCGCCCGGGTCTGATCATCGCCTACATCGCCTATTCGCTGCCCTTCACCACCTTCTTCCTCACCTCGTTCTTCCGGACCCTGCCCAGCGGGGTCCAGGAGGCGGCGATGATCGACGGGGCCTCGCACACCCGGACGTTCTTCCAGGTGATGATGCCCATGGCCAAGCCGGGCCTGGTGAGCATCGGGATCTTCAACTTCCTCGGCCAGTGGAACCAGTACCTGCTGCCGCTGCTGCTCAACAACGAGGACGAGAACAACTACGTGCTGCCTCAGGGGCTCGCGGCGTTGACGGTGTCGCAGGGCTACGCGGGAGACTGGGGGGCCCTGTTCGCCGGGCTCACCATCGCCATGGTGCCGGTGCTGGTGGTCTATGCCGTCTTCCAGCGGCAGGTGCAGGCGGGGCTGACGGCCGGTGCCCTGAAGTAGGCCGGTCTAACCCTCCGTGGGGCGCGGTGATTTCAGGTTGGCCACGAAAGTGGCCTAGACCTGTGCGACGGAATATGCCGTGAGTAGTCTCTGCGCCGTAGCGGCACGGGGGAACACCTCACCGAGCGGTCGGGGCCCTCCTCGACCGACGCTGCCCGGGAGGTCCGGGTCGCGCCCGGAGCGTGACGCATCACCTGCGAGCAAGTCGACACCGATGTCGAAGGGTTGAGCAACATGAACAAGAGAGCAGCGGCGGCCGGCGCCGCAGTGCTCGCCATGGCACTGAGCGTGACCGCCTGTGGCGGTGACAGCGGGGGCTCCGGGGACAAGAACACCATCAAACTGGTGGCCGCCGACTACGGCGACAAGAAGTCCAACGCCTCCAAGATCTACTGGGACAAGGTGGCCGAGGACTTCGAGAAGCAGAACAAGGACATCAAGGTCGACGTCCAGGTCATCAACTGGAACGACATCGACAAGCAGGTCAAGACGATGATCCAGAGCGGCAACGTGCCGGATCTGCTGCAGACCGGCGGCTACGCCGACAAGGTCGCCGACGACCTGCTCTACAAGGCGGACGAGGTCCTCTCGCCCGCGACGCAGAAGAACCTCATCCCCTCCTTCGCCAAGGCCGGCGAGGTGGACGGTACCCAGTACGGCATCCCGTGGGTCTCCTCCTCCCGGGTGCTCTTCTACAACAAGGAGGTCTTCAAGGAGGCGGGCATCAAGAACCCGCCGAAGACCTGGGACGAGCTGGCCGACGCCGCGGAGAAGATAAAGAAGTCCAAGGCCGCCGACACCCCCTACGCGCTGCCCCTGGGCCCCGAGGAGGCCCAGGGCGAGATGATGATGTGGGAGCTGGGCAACGGCGGTGGCTACACCGACGGCAGCGGCAAGTACACCATCGACAGCGCCAAGAACGTCGAGACCTTCAACTGGCTGCAGGACAACCTGGTCAAGCCGGGGCTGACCTACTCCAACCCGGGCACCACCGACCGCAAGACCGCCTTCGCGGACTTCGCGGCCGGCAAGGCGGGCATGCTCAACGGCCACCCGAGCCTGGTCCAGATGGCCAAGCAGGGCAAGGTCGACTACGGCGTCACCACCATCCCCGGCAAGGACGGACCGCTGAAGTCCACCCTCGGCGTCGCCGACTGGATGATGGCCTTCAAGGACGGCGGCAAGCAGAAGCAGATCAAGAAGTTCCTCGACTTCGTCTACTCGAAGAAGATGCTGAAGTTCGACGAGATGTACAACTTCCCGCCCGTCACCCAGGACGCGCTGGAGACGATGCAGTCCAACGGCAAGCACGAGGACCTGAAGCCCTTCTTCGACGAGCTGCAGAACGCCAAGTTCTACCCGCTGGGCGACCCGTCCTGGGACGTCGTCTCCGCCGAGATCAAGAAGAGCGGCGGCAAGGCGGCCAAGGAGGACCCGAAGAAGGTCCTGGGCGACCTGCAGAAGAAGGCGGAGGAGGCGGCGGCCGACAAGTAGGCCGCGGCCCGCACCACCCTGCACCTCCGTACCGCAAGGAGACCCCGTGTCAATGAAGGCCCCGCCGTCCCCGGCCCGCAGGAGCCGGGGGCGGGGAGGGCAGTCCGGCCGGCCGGTCCGCCGCACGAGCGGCGGGCTGGCCCGGCTGGGCCCGCTCCCCTGGATCGCCCCTGTCGTCCTGCTCATTCTCGCTGTCGTCGTCTGGCCCGTCATCGAGCTGATCAGGACCTCGTTCCTGAACATCAGCATCGCGGGGATCGTGCGGGGCTCGGCCGGCACCGACAAGTACAAGAAGCTCTTCGACGAGACCGACTTCGGCCACGTCCTGCTGTGGACCGTGCTGTGGACGGTCGTGGTCGTCGGCGTGACGATGCTGCTCTCGCTCTGCCTGGCGCAGCTGTTCAACCAGAACTTCCCCGGCCGCCGCGTCACCCGCTGGGCCCTCATCGCACCCTGGGCCGCCTCGGTGCTGATGACGGCGATCGGCTTCAAGTGGATGCTCAACCGGACGGCCGGTGTGCTGAACACCGTCATGATCGACCTGGGCATCATCGACAGCTCCAAGGACTGGCTGGGATCGGCCGGTACCGCCTGGCCCTGGATGATGTTCGTGGCGGTCTTCGTCTCGCTGCCCTTCACCACCTACACCCTGCTGGCCGGGCTCCAGACGATCCCGGCCGACGTCTACGAGGCCGCGCGGATCGACGGCGCCGGTTCCTGGCAGACCTACAAGGGCATCACGCTGCCGCTGCTGCGCCCGGCCTTCCTCGTCGGCGTGGTCATCAACCTGATCAACGTCTTCAACTCGTTCCCGATCATCTGGGCGATGACGCAGGGCGGACCGGGCAGCGACACCGCGACGACCACGGTGTTCATGTACAAGCTGAAGGAGACGGACATCGCCGAGTCCGCGGCGATGTCGGTGGTCAACTTCGCGATGGTCGTCGTGCTCGTGCTGATCTTCCTGAAGGTCAGCCGGTGGAACGAGGAGGACTGATGGCGACCGCAACCCAGACCGCCGGAGCCGGCCCCGGCCGCGACCCCGAGTCCGCCGAGCGGGGTCCCGCCGCGCCCGCCAGGCCCACGGCGCGGCCGCCGAAGCGCACCTTCCGGCCCCGCACCCTGGTGATCACCGCCGTGGCCTGGCTGCTCGCGGCCCTGTTCCTCGCGCCGTACCTGGAGATGATCGTCACGGCCCTGCGGCCGGCCGACGAGCTGCGGGACCGCACCTATCTGCCGGACACGCTGAACTGGTCGAACTTCATCGACGTCTGGAAGGAGTCCTCGCTCGGGGACAACCTCCAGGTGACGCTGCTGATCTCCGGCGGCGCCACGATCCTGGTGCTGCTCGTCTCGCTGCCGGCCGCGTACTACACGGCGCGGATGCGGTTCCGGGGACGCAAATGGTTCCTCCTGCTGGTGCTGGTCACCCAGATGTTCCAGCCGACGGCGCTGCTGGTGGGGCTCTACCGGGAGTTCCACCAGCTGGAGATGCTCAACTCGATCTGGACACTGATCCTCACCAACGCCGCGTTCAACCTGGCCTTCGCCGTGTGGATCCTGACCGCCTACATCGGGTCGATCCCGCCGGAGCTGGAGGAGGCGGCGATGGTGGACGGCACCAGCCGCTTCGGCGCGATGATCAAGGTGACGCTGCCGCTCGCACTGCCTGGCGTGGTGACCGCGGTGATCTTCACCTTCATCACGTCCTGGAACGAGTTCGTGATGGGGCTGACGCTCTCCACCGAGCCGGACAAGCAGCCGCTGACCGTCGGGATCAACAATTTCATCGGCGCCTACACGGTGCAGTGGAACTACCTGTTCGCCGCGTCGGTCGTCGCGATCATCCCGGTGATCGTCCTGTTCGCCTTCATCGAGCGGCACGTGGTCTCCGGCCTGACCGCGGGCTCCGTGAAGTGACCGCCTGCCGTGCCCCGGCCGGCCGGTGGCCGGCCGGGGCACGGCCGTGCGCGTCTCCGTACCGCGGTCTGCGCCGAGCGCCGTACACGGGCAGAAAGCGGGCATAGACTTCTGCACGCCCGTGGCTGTTCCCGGGTTCCCGGTCGCCGCCGGGGACCCGGCGCTTTGTTCCCGCTCAGCTCCGTATGATGAGCCACAAATGAGCACCAGCCGTTCCCCGCCCGGCTCGCAGGGCTTGACGGGAAGAACCGCCGGGGCTCTGCTAAGGGTTCAGATGTTGGAGACAAGCGGGGAGTGAACAGTGGTGGAGACTCCGGGGTCGCAGTCCTCGCTGCACCGGGCCAATCTCGAGCGTGTCGTACGGGCGGTCCGGATGGCCGGTTCGCTCACCCAGGCGGAGATCGCCCGCGGCACGGGGCTGTCAGCGGCGACCGTCTCCAACATCGTCCGTGAGCTCAAGGACGCCGGGACCGTGGAGGTCACCCCCACCTCGTCGGGCGGACGCCGGGCCCGGGCCGTCTCGCTGAGCGCCGACGCCGGGATCGTCGTCGGGGTCGACTTCGGCCACTCCCACCTGCGGGTCGCCGTCGGCAACCTGGCGCACACCGTGCTGGCCGAGGACGCCGAGCCCATCGACGTGGACGCCTCGGCCGAGCAGGGCTTCGACCGTGCCGAGCGCCTGGTGCGGCGGCTGGTGGGGGAGAGCGGCATCAGCCCGGGCAAGGTCATCGGCATCGGGCTGGGCGTCCCCGGCCCCATCGACATCGAGACCGGTGTGCTCGGCTCCACCGCCATCCTCCCCGGCTGGGCGGGGACCAACCCGCGCGACGAACTCGCCGCGCGGACCGGGGTGCCCGTCTACGTCGACAACGACGCCAATCTCGGCGCGCTCGGCGAACAGGTCTGGGGCGCCGGCCACGGCGCCCGCGACCTGGCCTACATCAAGGTCGCCAGCGGCGTCGGCGCCGGCCTGGTGATCAACGGCCAGATCTACCGCGGCCCGGGCGGCACCGCGGGCGAGATCGGGCACATCACGCTGGACGAGTCCGGTCCGGTCTGCCGTTGCGGCAACCGCGGCTGCCTGGAGACCTTCACCGCGGCCCGCTACGTGCTGCCGCTGCTGCACTCCAGCCACGGCACGGATCTGACCATGGCCCGGGTGGTGCGGCTGGCGGCGGAGGGCGATCCGGGCTGCCGCCGGGTCGTCGCCGACATCGGCCGCTACATCGGCAGCGGCGTCGCCAGCCTCTGCAACCTCCTCAACCCCTCGCGGGTGGTGCTCGGCGGCGACCTCGCGAAGGCGGGGGACCTGGTGCTGGGCCCGGTGCGGGACTCGGTCGCGCGCTACGCCATCCCCAGCGCGGCGCGTCGGCTGAAGGTCCTGCCCGGCGAACTCGACAGCCGCGCCGAGGTGTTGGGCGCCCTCGCGCTGGTCCTCGACGAGATGGGCGACGCCACCCTGGTGGATGCCGCCTCGGCGGCCGCCTGAGGGGCGCCCCGCGCACCGGACAGCAACATCCTGGGTTTCTGTCTTCAACGGATGGCATCGTTGTCGTCTCGTTAAGTATTAGCTTATTGACCGCTGAGTCCCCTGCGAGTTGACTTCCGGACACCCCGGCCGCACCGCCGCGGCCCCGTCAGGGAGGTCTCTGAAATGCACGCAGCGCTGCGCGGCATCGCCCTCGGCACCATCACGCTCTCGCTCGCCCTCAGCACGGCCGCCTGCGGCAGTGCGGACCAGGCGGACGGCAAGGACAGCGACAAGTCCAAGAAGGGTCCGCTGACCATCGGGCTGCTGCTGCCCGAGAACCAGACGGCCCGCTACGAGCGGTTCGACAAGCCGCTGATGGTCAAGAAGATCAAGGAACTGGCGGGCAAGGACACCAAGGTCCTGTACGCCAACGCCAAGCAGGACGCCAACCTGCAGCAGCAGCAGGTCGAAACGATGATCACCAAGAAGGTCGACGCGCTGATCGTCGACGCGGTGGACGCCAAGTCGATCTCCAGCTCGGTCAAGAAGGCCGACGACAGCGACATCCCCGTCGTCGCCTACGACCGGCTGGCCGAGGGCCCGATCAAGGCCTACACCTCGGTCGACAACCCCCGGGTCGGCAGAATCCAGGCCCAGTCCCTGCTCGACGAGCTGGGCGACAAGGCCGACAAGGGCAAGATCGTCATGATGAACGGCTCCGTCACCGACCCGAACGCCAAGATGTACAAGGACGGCGCCCACTCCGTCCTCGACGGCAAGGTGAAGATCGGCAAGGAGTACGACACCAAGGAGTGGAAGCCGGAGAACGCCAACGAGAACATGAAGGGCGCCATCTCCTCGCTCGGCAAGAAGAACATCGTCGGCGTCTACTCCGCCAACGACGGCATGGCGGGCGGCATCATCACCGCGCTGAAGCGCGCGGGCTTCGACAAGGACAAGCTCCCTCCGGTCACCGGCCAGGACGCCGAGCTCAACGCGGTGCAGCGGATCCTCGCGGGCTCGCAGTTCATGAGCGTCTACAAGCCCTACGTGCCCGAGACCTCGGCGGCCGCGGAGTTCGCCGTCGCGCTGGCCCGCGGCGAGTCCCTGGACAAGATCGCTTCCTCGAAGACCGACAGCCAGTCCGAGAAGGGCGTCCCGACGAAGATCGTCACGCCGCTTCCGCTGACCAAGGACGACATCAAGAAGTACGTCGGCAAGTCCGGATTCTTCACGGCCAAGGAGATCTGCACCGCCGACTTCAAGAAGGCATGCACCGAGGCGGGCATCAAGTAACCCCTCAGGCGGCCGGCCCGCCCACCGCCGCGGCGGTGGGCCCGGGCACGGCCCCGGGGCAGAAGGAGTGATTCACGTGTCCGCTACGCCCGTGCTGGCGTTGCGCGGAGTCTCCAAGCGGTTCGGCGCCGTCCAGGCGCTCACGGACGTCGAGCTGGAGGTCCACCCCGGCGAGGTCGTCGCACTCGTCGGGGACAACGGTGCAGGAAAGTCCACCCTGGTCAAGGCCATCGCGGGCGTCGGCCCGGCCGACGAGGGCACGGTGGAATGGAACGGCGAACCCGTCCGGATCGACCGGCCGCACGACGCCCAGGAACTGGGCATCGCGACCGTCTACCAGGACCTTGCGCTGTGCGACAACCTCGATGTCGTCGGGAACCTCTTCCTCGGCAACGAGATCAAGCCGCGCGGGATCCTGGACGAGGTGGAGATGGAGCGCCGCGCCCGCGAGCTGCTCTCCACGCTCTCCATCCGCATCCCCAGCGTCCGCGTCCCCGTCGCCTCGCTCTCCGGCGGGCAGCGGCAGACCGTCGCCATCGCCCGCTCCCTGCTGGGCGAGCCCCGCGTCGTCATCCTCGACGAACCCACAGCCGCGCTCGGTGTGGAGCAGACCGCGCAGGTCCTCGACCTGGTCGAACGGCTCCGGGAGCGGGACCTGGGAGTGCTGCTGATCAGCCACAACATGGCAGACGTCCGGGCCGTCAGCGACCGGGTCGCGGTGCTCCGCCTCGGCCGCAACAACGGGACGTACACGGTGAGCGAGACCACCCAGGAGGAGATCGTCTCCGCGATCACCGGGGCGACCGACAACGTCGTGACCCGCCGCGACGCCCGTACCGCCCAGAGCGCGCGCCCGAAGGAGGTGCAGCAGTGACCACCGACACCCCCACGAACGGCACGCCGGCCGACGACGCGCCCGTGGACATGGCGAAGGCCCCGGAGGACGGGGCGAGCGGAGCGCCGGCCCCGGCGGCCGAGGTCTCCACCGTCGACCCCCGGCTGCTGGTGCGCCAGCAGGGCTTCAGCGGATATCTGGACGTCCTGCTGCGCCGGCTGCGGACCGGCGAGCTGGGCTCGGTCCCGGTCGTCATCGGCCTGCTGGTCATCGGTGTGGTCTTCCAGCTCCAGGACTCGGCGTTCCTGAGTGCGAACAACCTCAGCAACCTGTTCGTGCAGAGCGCGGGCACCGGGCTGATCGCCGTCGGGATCGTCTTCGTGCTGATCCTCGGCGAGATCGACCTGTCGGTCGGTTCGGTCAGCGGCATGTCCGCTGCGGTGCTGGCCGTCCTCAACATCAACCACGGGATGAACGAGGTCCTGGCGGTCCTGCTGGCCATCCTCACCGGGATGGCGGCCGGCGCCGTCCACGGCTTCTTCTTCGCCAGGATCGGCGTCCCGGCCTTCGTGGTCACCCTGGCGGGTCTGCTGGGCTGGAACGGCCTGATGCTCCAGATCCTGGGGCCGAGCGGAACGATCAACCTCGACGCCGACGGTGTGGTGGCGCATCTCACCAACTATTACTTCGCCGACAAGGCGGCGGCCATGGGCCTGGCCACCGTCTGCGTGCTGGCCTTCCTCGCCTTCTCGCTGCTGGACGCGCGGCGGCGGAAGGCGGCCGAGGTCCCCAGCCGCCCGCTGAGCGAGATCCTGCTGCGCACCGCGATCCTGGCGGTCCCGGCGTACGCGGCGGCGGCCGTCTTCAACTCCTACCGGGGGCTGCCGCTGGCCGTGGTGATCTTCCTGGGCATGGTCGTCCTCGGCGACTTCGTGCTGCGCCGTACGGGCTACGGCCGCAAGGTCTTCGCCGTCGGCGGGAGCAGCGAGGCGGCGGGCCGGGCCGGGATCAACGTGCCGCTGATCCGGATCACGGTCTACGCGATCGCCGGAACGATGGCGGCCGTCGGCGGACTGTTCTTCGCGTCACAGATCAACGCGGCCAACCAGTCCTCCGGCGCGGGCAGCCTGCTGATGAACTGCATCGCGGCAGCCGTCATCGGCGGCACCAGCCTCTTCGGCGGCCGCGGGAAGACCTGGTCGGCGCTGCTGGGCGCGCTGGTCATCCAGTCGATCAACTCGGGCATGGCGCTGCTGGGCACCGGCTCCGCGCTGCGCGACATGATCACCGGTGCGGTGCTGCTGGCCGCGGTGGTGATCGACTCGGTCTCCCGGCGGACGCAGAAGACCGCCGGGCGGGCCTGACCCGTCCGGGACGAGAGGCTGCGGGACGGACCGGCCGGGTCCGAGTGATCGGGCCCGGCCGAGTCTGTTCCGGGCGCTTGCGGCGCGGATTCCGGCGCCGTCCGGTCCGGGCACGGTCCGGACGCGGTCCGGACCCCGGAGTGGGCGGCTGACCTGCGGATCCGCGCGGCTCGGCGGCGGTGCCGTGCGTGTCGCGCATCACCTGGCCTGCGGCCGGGACACGAGGGGTACCCCGGGAGCACTTCCCGGAGTACCCCTCGCGCGTGACCGGCCCGGGCGGGCCCGGGCAGGCAGTGGGGAGACCGGCGGGAGACATGCCGAGACGCGGCATTCGTGTGACTGAGTTGCCACCGTCCGGTGAATCCGTGCGGCGGCGGAACATTAGACTTTGGGAGCACCTCTTCCGGACTCCGTCCGGTGGTACCTCCGGGCCGAGGCCCGGGGGAGGAATCGGCACGGTCCGACAACGACGGCTCGACAGCGTTCGATCACGCTTGACGCAAGGAGGTACGGGTGGCGTTGCTGACCCGCATCAGGGGACCACGCGATCTGGACCGGCTCGCTCCGGAGCAGCTCGAGGAGCTGGCCGAGGAGATCCGCACCTTCCTGGTCGAGGCGGTCTCCAAGACCGGTGGCCATCTGGGTCCGAACCTGGGCGTGGTGGAGCTGACCCTCGCCCTGCACCGGGTGTTCGACTCGCCGAGAGACCGGGTGCTGTTCGACACCGGGCACCAGTCTTACGTGCACAAGCTGCTGACCGGGCGGCAGGACTTCTCGAAGCTGCGGCTCAAGGGCGGCCTGTCGGGCTACCCCTCGCGGGCTGAGTCGGCACACGACGTGATCGAGAACTCGCACGCCTCGACGGTGCTGGGATGGGCGGACGGCCTGGCCAAGGCGAACGAGGTGCGGGGTGCCGACGACCACGTGGTCGCGGTCATCGGCGACGGCGCGCTCACCGGCGGGATGGCCTGGGAGGCCCTCAACAACATCGCCGCGGCTCAGGACCGGCCGCTGGTGATCGTGGTCAACGACAACGAGCGCTCCTACTCGCCCACCATCGGCGGACTCGCCGACCATCTGGCCACGCTGCGCACCACCGACGGCTACGAGCGCTTCCTCGCCCGCGGCAAGGACGTGCTCAACCGCACCCCTGTGGTGGGCAAGCCGCTGTACGAGACGCTGCACGGCGCGAAGAAGGGGCTGAAGGACTTCATCGCGCCGCAGGGGATGTTCGAGGACCTGGGGCTGAAGTACGTCGGCCCGATCGACGGGCACGACATCGCGGCGGTGGAGTCGGCGCTGCAGCGCGCCAAGCGGTTCGGCGGCCCGGTGCTGGTGCACTGCCTCACCGAGAAGGGCCGCGGCTACCAGCCCGCCCGGCAGGACGAGGCCGACCAGTTCCACGCCGTCGGGGTCATCCACCCCGACACCGGGCTGCCGGTGAAGTCCTCGGGCGCCGACTGGACTTCCGTCTTCAGCGAGGAGATGGTCAAGCTCGGCCGGGAGCGGAAGGACATCGTCGCCATCACGGCGGCCATGATGCGGCCGGTCGGACTGCACGCCTTCGCGCAGGAGTTCCCCGAACGCGTGTACGACGTGGGGATCGCCGAGCAGCACGGCGCGGTCTCCGCCGCCGGGCTCGCGACCGGCGGACTCCACCCCGTCTTCGCCGTCTACGCCACCTTCCTCAACCGCGCCTTCGACCAACTCCTGATGGACGTCGCACTGCACAGGTGCGGCGTGACCTTCGTGCTGGACCGCGCCGGGGTCACCGGTTCGGACGGCGCCTCGCACAACGGCATGTGGGACATGTCCATCCTCCAGTGCGTGCCCGGCCTGCGGTTGGCCGCGCCCCGCGACGCCGACCAGGTGCGTGCCCAGTTGCGCGAGGCCGTCGAGGTGGACGACGCGCCGACCGTGGTGCGCTACTCCAAGGGCGCCGTCGGCCCCGCCGTCCCCGCACTGCGCCGGATCGGCGGCATGGACGTGCTGCGGGAGCCCGCCGAGGACGCGGCCGGCGACGTGCTGATCGTGTCCGTCGGAGCGCTCGCGCCGATGTGCCTGGAGATCGCCGACCTGCTGGACAAGCAGGGGATCACCGCCACCGTGGTGGACCCCCGCTGGGTCAAGCCGGTCGACGAGGCGCTCCCCGCGCTGGCGGACCGGCACCGGGTCGTCGTCACCGTCGAGGACAACAGCCGTGCGGGCGGGGTCGGCTCCGCCGTGGCGCAGGCGCTGCGGGACGCCGGGGTGGACGTGCCGCTGCGGGACTTCGGCATCCCCGAGCGTTTCCTGGACCACGGCTCCCGCAAGGAGATCATGGCGGAGATCGGGCTCACCGCGCCGGACATCGCCCGGCAGGTGACGGGGCTCGTCGCCAAGCTGGAAGGGCGCTTCGACGCGGCGCGTGCCGAGGTGGCCAGCGACTGACCCGCGCCTCGCGCCTCGCGCCTCGTCGGCCGCGGGCGCCGCTCGGTGCTCCCATCGAGTCCGGTGCGCCCCTCGGGGCCGGGCCCCTGCGGTCCGGGCCCCAGGGGCGGTCCGTACCCGGGAAGGTCCCGAACCGGACCGGTGCGGGCCGGGAGCGCAGCGCCCCGGAAACGGGTGGGCGAGGCCGCGGCAATCGGGCGGCGGCCCGGGACGCCGGAGACGACGGCTGTCCGGGACGAGGCGACGGCGACGGCCTTCGGGACGGCCGGGGGGCGGGTCCGCCGTCGGCGGCCGATTCCGGGGCCGGGGAGGCCGCGGGCCCGGGGGCTCGCTAGATTGAGCGGTATGCCGCTGTCCCTCGCCACGGAGCGCCCTACCACCGCCGCGCGCGCCAAGGACGCGGTGGCGAACCGGACGCGGCTCCTCGCCGTCCTCACCGTGCTCACGATCCTCACCCGGCTCCCGTCCTTCGCCCGCACACCGTGGAATCCGGACGAGGGATATCTGGCCACGCAGGCGCGCCAACTGGCCGACGGCGGCGTCCTCTACGACACGGTCGTGGACCGCAAGCCCCCGTTCGTGCCGTTGCTCTACCGGGGCGCCTTCGCGGTCTTCGGCGACGGTTCGCTGTGGCCGGTGCGGGTGGCGGCCGTCGTCGCGGTCGTGGTGGGTGCGGCCCTGGCCGCGTCCTTGGCGTCCCGCCGCTGGGGTGAGCGGGCCGGGTGGACGGCGGGGATCTGCTACGTCTTCCTGTCGGTTGGGCTCAAGCCGGAGGACACCCAGGCGGCGACGTTCGAGGTCTTCATGCTGCCGTGGACGGTCGCCGCGATCTGGTACGCCGAGCGCGCCCGGTGGCTCGGGGCCGGGCTGGCGGTCGCCGGAGCGGTGCTCTCGAAGCAGACCGGCGGTGCGGTGCTGCTGCCGGTCCTGGTGCTGCTGTGGCAGTACCGAGCCGGCTGGCCGGCGGTCGTCCGGGTGGCCGCCGGAGCGGCGCTCCCGGTGGTGAGCGCTGCTCTCGCCTTCGATCCGGGGCGGTTCCTGTACTGGATCGCAACGGGTTCCGGCTCCTATCTCTCCGCCGACGGCGCCGGGTTCAAACCCCTGTTGCGCGCCCTCGCGGGGGTCGGGCTGCTCACGCTCGCCGCGCTGCCGCTCGTCGTCGCGCTCGTCCGCTGCGTCCGCTCCCGCCGTGCGGGCTCCCGCACCGCCGCAGGGCCCCCGGCGCGCGATCCGCTGCGCGGCACCGCCGATCTGTGGATCTGGCTGGTCGCCTCGTTCGGAGCCGTCACCGTGGGCTTCCAGTTCTTCGGGCACTACTTCCTCCAGCTCGTCCCGCCCCTCGCGGTCCTCGGCGCGGCGGCGCTGCACGGGCTGACCGCGCGGGCCGCCACCGCTGCGCTGGCCGCGACGGCCTTCCTGGCCTGCGCGTTCGTCGGCTGGGGCTTCACCGCCAGCAGGGCCGAGGTCGACCATGCGCGTCGGCTGGCCGACACCGTGCGCTCCTACACCGACCGCAAGGACCGGGTGCTGCTGTGGGGCATGCATCCGGAGGGGTACTGGCTGTCCGAGCGGTCGCCCGCCTCCCGCTATCTGACCGCGGGGTTCCTCACCAACTTCAGCGGCGGACGCGGCGAGGCCCGAGTGGGCGAGCGCTATGCGATGGACGGCGCCTGGCCGCACTTCGAGCGCGAACTGCGCAGGCGCCCGCCGGAGTTGATCGTGGACGACTCGCGCGGCAAACGGTACGGGGTCCAGCAGATCCCCACTCTGCGTCGGCATCTCGCCCGCCACTACGAGAAGGTGGCCACCATCGACGGTTCGTCGTTCTACCTGCGCAACCGGCCCGACCTCCGCTCCACCACGCGCGCGGGCCACGCGCCGCAGGCCCGCTGACCGCTCCCTCGAAACGCCCCACCGGCCTCACACGCCCCATCGGCCCCGTGCGGCCCCCGGTTGTCCAGCTTCCGCTCCCCGGCTGATCGCCTGCTGTTCGCCTGCGGCGGCTACGTTCGCCGCCGCGTGCGCCGGCTCGTGGCACGCGGTCCAGAAACGGCACGGGGGAAACGGGTGGTCAGCTTGTCGTTCGAGCAGGAGTGGGCCGGTCTCAAGGCCGCCTACGCGCCGGAGGGAACGGTGCATATGCGGCTCGCCGGAACGGGCGGAACCGGGGGGTGCGGCGACGGGCCCGGCGGCGGGCAGCAGGCCAAGCCGCGGCTCCATGTGACCGCCCAGGTGCTGCGAGGCCGCGCGGGCCGCGCCGGGACGGTGCGGGGCCAGTTCCTGAAGGCGGACGACGAGGTCATGCGGGAGACCGGAGAGATCACCGGCAGCCTCGGCGGTTTCCGGACCGAGACCGCGCTCGCCACCTTCCAGGAGCGCTGGCGCGACCAGATGTCCTACGTCGACCAGCAGTTCTCCGGCACGGCGTCCGCGCTGCGCAAAGCCGCCGGCGCGTTCACCACCGAGGACCACCACCGCAAGGCGGACATCGACCGCCTCGCGGCCGCCACGGACCGCCGCGGCCGGGGTGACGAGAGCGGCCCGGACGCCGGGATTGGCAGCGGCGCGCACGACGGCAGGCACCTCCCGGCCACGAGCGGTTCCCGATGAGCGACGGGCTCGGCTATCCCGAGGTACGGCACGCCGACCTCACCCCGCTGAGCGAGGCCGTGGCCAAGTGGAAGACCGCACCCGGCAAGTTCGAGCAGGTCGCCACCAACTTCGCCACCGAGGTCGTCAAGGGCCTGGCCGACTCGGACTGGGAGGGCGAGAGCGCCGAGGCGGCCTGGCGCAGGTTCCGCACCGTGCGGGCCCAACTGCTGGCCGCGCAGGAGGAGGCGCGCCGGACGCACATCGTGCTGTCCGAGGCGCTGGGTCGGTTCCGCTCCGCGCAGAAGGCGCTCCAGGACATCGTCGACGAAATCGAGGGCCATGAGCATCTGCGGCTCGACCCGCGGGACGGCACCGTCTCCCTGAAACTGACGGACGAGGAGGAGCAGCACCGCACCCTGTGGGCCAAGGCGTACCGCGAGATCATCGCCGGCTACCGGGACCGCACCCGCGCGGCGCTCGACAGCGCGGACCAGGCCGACCGGGACCTCGCGCACGCGCTGACGGCCGACGTCAACGGCACCGCGCGCGGCTTCAACGACCGCGCGTACGACAGCCTGGCGGCCGCCCGTGCCCAGGCGGCGCGGGACCTGAAGGAGGCCCTGAACCTGGCGCGGGCCGAGAACGGCACGACCGGCTCGGCCCGACTGGAGCGGTTCACCGCGCTGATCACCCGGCACAGCCAGGACCCGGAGTTCGCTGCACGGTTCGCCACCGAGCTCGGGGCCGAGCGGACGCTGCGCCTCTGGTACAACGCCACCCATCCACACCACCCGGACCATCCGGAGACCGAGATCGACGACGCGGCGTGGTGGAAGTCGGCGAAGGTGCTCCAGGAGTCGCTGAGCACCACGCTGGCCCACGCCACGCACGTGGACACCCCCGCGATGCGGCAGTGGCAGCAGGACATGATCGCGCTGGGCGACCAGCGTCTGGAGAGCAGCGGCGGCCGGACACACCCCTACGGCTTCCAGCTCATGAGCAACCTGATGCACTCGGGTACCTACGACGGCGGCTTTCTGAACCGCTACGGGGACCGGCTCGTGGCCTGGGACGAGAAGCTCAACACCCGCGACGGCTACGCCTACTGGGCCAACTCCGCCGACACCGACGACCTCGACCCCGGCGGTGCGCCGGGCGACACCGGACACGACGCGCTGGTCGGCTTCCTGGAGGCCCTTGGGCACAACCCCGGCGCCGCCACCACCTTCTTCGCGCAGCCTGCGGACGTCAGCGGTGTGGTGGACCGCGACGGCGAACTCAACGACCGCCTCGCCTACCTGACGCAGGACCGCAACTGGATCTTCGACGGCAACACCCGGGCAGGGCCCCGTGAGATGCCCGGCCACGAGGCGCTCGGCCACGCCCTCACCGCCGCCGCCACCGGCTACGCCTGGGACGATCCGCAACTGACCGGCGAGGACCCGGAGCTCTTCCGGCACGGCGGCGACCGGCGCACAGCCGCGACCGCGGACGTCATGGAGCAGGTCGTCCACGTCTACGGCGGCCCGAAGGGCCCCGAACTGCTGCACGAGCAGCCCGCGCTCGCGCCGAGCCTCGGCGCGATGGGCGGCGCCTACGTGGACGACCTCAACCGCGCCGTCTCCGGAGTCGGCGACTCGCTGCAGAGCACCGGAGCGTTCCCGCCCGCCTACCCGGGCGCCGCCGCCCTCAGCCGGGGGCAGGCGGTCGACTTCCTCAGCGTGCTGGGGCAGAACGAGACGTCGCACGGCCTGATGAACCAGGCCGAACACCTCTACACGCTGGACAGGTTGGCCCGGAACCCGCCGTCCGCGAGCGAGGAGAGCTGGGCGGCGGGGCGGCGGGTGCTGCTCACCGAGGCGGAGGCCCGTGGCACGCTCGACCACTCCCGGGTGCAGCACATCGAGGCACAGTACGCCGCCGACAGCGCAGAGGCCCAGCGGGCCTTCCGCGAGTCGGCGAACTGGACACGGGTCGGCATCAGTTCCTCGGCACCGGCCCTCGCCAACGGGATTCTCTCGGTGGTCGGGAAGAGCGGACCCTGGGGCGTGGTGATTCCCATCGCACAGGCGGGCGGGGTGGAGTTCGCGAAACTCTTCCACGACGACGCGGTTTTCGGCGGGCCCGATCTGCCCGATCCCCCGGAGAACACGGATCAGTTCTTCGCCCGGGGCGAGCGGGATCTCGGAGCGACCGCGGAGAAATATCTGGAGAACTACGGGAAGGGCCCGGATGTGACCGGGGATCTCGCGGACGACATCAAGTCCAAGTACCTGGCCGTCGGTCCGCAGGGCGACGCATTCGAGGGCCGCGAACCCTATACGGGGTAAGACGGGGCGGGAGTGCGCGGTCCGGGGCTCTCCCGCGGGTGCCGAGGACGCCGACGGCCCCGTCCCGGCACTCCGCGGGGAGTGCCGGGACGGGGCCCGATCCGGATCCCGCCGGGCGCGGTGCCCGTGCGCGGCGGAAGGGATCGCTAGCGGCTCACTCCGGGATGCTGGCGATGCCCGGAGCCAGGAAACGGCGGCCGGTGGCACGCTCGCTGACACCCTCGCGGTCCAGGTAGGGCGTGACCCCGCCGAGGTGGAAGGGCCAGCCGGCACCTGTGATCAGGCACAGGTCGATGTCCTGGGCCTCGGCCACCACGTCCTCGTCCAGCATCAGCCGGATCTCCTCGGCGATGGCGTCCAGCGCCCGCTCCCGCACCTGCTCCTCCGTCAGGACGGTGTCGCCGACCTGGAAGAGGGCGGCGACCTCCGGGTCCATCTCCTGGGTGCCCGGCACGTAGAGGTTCCGCTTGCCGGCCTCGACGACCCGGCCCAGGTTCTCGGAGACGGCGAATCGGTCCGGGAAGGCGGCGTGCAGGGTGCCCGCGACGTGGTGCGCGACGGCCGGGCCGACCAGTTCCAGCAGCTGGATCGGCGACATCGGCAGCCCGAGCGGCGCCAGCGCGCGGTCGGCGGTCTCGACCGGGGTGCCCTCGTCGATGGAGCGCAGCACCTCGCCGAGGAACCGGGTCAGCACCCGGTTGACGACGAATGCCGGAGCGTCCTTGACCAGGACCGCGGTCTTCTTCAGCTTCTTGGCGACGCCGAACGCGGTGGCCAGCGCCGCGTCGTCGGTCTGCTCGCCCCGCACGATCTCCAGCAGCGGGAGGATGGCGACCGGGTTGAAGAAGTGGAAGCCCACGACCCGCTCGGGGTGCTTGAGCTGCGAGGCCATCTCGCTGATGGACAGCGAGGAGGTGTTCGTCGCGAGGATGGCGTGCTCCGGCACGGCCGCCTCGACCTCGGCGAACACCTTCTGCTTGACGCCCATCTCCTCGAAGACGGCCTCGATCACGAAGTCGGCGTCGGCGAACGCGGTCGCCTTGTCGAGCGAACCGGTCACCAGGGCCTTGAGCCGGTTGGCCTTGTCCTGGTTGACGCGGCCCTTGAGCAGCAGCTTGTCGATCTCCTCGTGGCAGTAGGCCACGCCCTTGTCGACCCGCTCCTGGTCGATGTCGGTCAGCACGACCGGCACCTCCAGGCGGCGGGCGAACAGCAGGCCGAGCTGCGAGGCCATCAGCCCGGCGCCGACCACGCCGACCTTGGTGACCGGACGCGCGAGGTCCTTGGAGGGGGCGCCCGCCGGACGCTTGGCGCGCCGCTGCACCAGGTTGAAGGCGTAGATGCCACTGCGCAGCTCCCCGCCCATGATCAGGTCGGCGAGCGCCTGGGTCTCGGCCTCGAAGCCCTTGCGCAGATCACCGTTCTTGGCCGCGGCGATGATGTCCAGGGCGCGGTAGGCGGCCGGAGCCGCGCCGTGCACCTTGCTGTCGGCGATCTGCCGGCCCCGCTCGACGGCCGCGTCCCACGCCTCGCCGCGGTCGATCTCGGGGCGTGCCACCTCGATCTCGCCCTTGAGCACGGCGGCGGTCCAGCGCAGCGACTCCTCCAGGAAGTCGGCGCCCTCGAACAGCGCGTCGGCGATGCCCAGCTCGTAGACCTGCGCGCCCTTGAGCTGCCGGTTCTGGTTGAGCGAATTCTCGACGATGACGCTGACCGCGCGGTCGGCGCCGATCAGGTTCGGCAGCAGGGCGCAGCCGCCCCAGCCGGGTACCAGGCCGAGGAAGACCTCGGGCAGCGAGAAGGCGGGCAGCGCGGCCGAGACGGTGCGGTAGGTGCAGTGCAGTCCCGCCTCGACGCCGCCGCCCATCGCCGCGCCGTTGTAGTAGGCGAAGGTCGGTACGGCCAGGTCGGACAGCCGCACGAAGACGTCGTGGCCGCCCTTGCCGATGGCGACCGCGTCCTCGTGCCGCTTCAGCAGCTCGACGCCCTTGAGGTCCGCGCCGACCGCGAAGATGAAGGGCTTGCCGGTGAGGCCGACGCCCTTGATCTCGCCGTCCGCGGCCTCCTTCTCCACCTGGTCGAGGGCGGCGTTCAGGTTGGCCAGCGACTGCGGCCCGAAGGTGGTGGGCTTGGTGTGGTCCAGCCCGTTGTCCAGCGTGATGAGGGCGAACCGGCCCGCGCCGGACGGCAGGTCGAGGTGGCGTACGTGCGCCTGGGTGACGACCTCGTCCGGGAACAGCTCGGCCGCACCCTTCAGCAGCTCAGCGGTGCTCATTCTTACTTGCCCTCCCAGTGGGGGTTCTCCCAGATGACGGTCCCGCCCATGCCGAAGCCGACGCACATGGTGGTCAGGCCGTAGCGGACGTGCGGCTGCTCCTCGAACTGGCGGGCGAGCTGGGCCATCAGCCGCACGCCGGAGGAGGCCAGCGGGTGGCCGAAGGCGATGGCGCCGCCGTACTGGTTGACGCGCGGGTCGTCGTCGGCGATGCCGTAGTGGTCCAGCAGGGCGAGCACCTGGACGGCGAACGCCTCGTTGACCTCGAACAGGCCGATGTCGTCGATCGACAGGCCGGCCTGGGCCAGCGCCTTCTCGGTGGCCGGCACCGGTCCGACGCCCATCACCTCCGGCTCCACACCGGCGAACGCGTAGGAGACCAGCCGCATCTTGACCGGCAGGCCCAGCTCCCGGGCGACGTCCTCGGCGGCGATGAGGGAGGCGGTGGCACCGTCGTTCAGACCGGCGGAGTTGCCCGGGGTGACGCGGCCGTGCGCACGGAAGGGCGTCTTGAGCCCGGCCAGGTTCTCCAGGGTGGTGCCGGGCCGCATCGGTTCGTCGGCGGTGGCCAGGCCCCAGCCGGTCTCGCCGCCCTCGGGCGAGGTGCGGCGGATCGAGATCGGCACCAGGTCCGGCTGGACCCTGTCGTTCGCGTACGCCTTGGCGGCCTTCTCCTGGCTGCGGACCGCGAAGGCGTCGGCGCGCTCCTTGGTCAGGTGCGGGAAGCGGTCGTGCAGGTTCTCGGCAGTCATGCCCATGAACATCGCCGACTCGTCGACCAGCTTCTCCGAGACGAAGCGTGGGTTGGGGTCCACGCCCTCGCCCATCGGGTGGCGGCCCATGTGCTCGACGCCGCCGGCGACGACGAGGTCGTAGGCGCCGAAGGCGATCGATCCGGCGGTCGTCGTCACGGCCGTCATCGCGCCCGCGCACATCCGGTCGATGGAGTAGCCGGGGACGGTCTTCGGCAGCCCCGCGAGGATCCCGGCGGTGCGGCCCAGGGTCAGCCCCTGGTCACCGATCTGGGTGGTCGCCGCGACGGCGACCTCGTCGATGCGCTCCGGAGGCAGGTCGGGGTTGCGGCGCAGCAGCTCGCGGATGCACTTGACGACCAGGTCGTCGGCGCGGGTCTCGTGGTAGATGCCCTTGGGGCCCGCCTTGCCGAACGGTGTGCGAACGCCGTCGACGAAGACGACGTCCCTTGCGGTACGAGGCACGTTGGCTCTCCTCCAGGTGCGGCCAGGGGTCGGTCGACCCCCATGCTACTTACCGGTAACCAGGTGGCAAGGGGCCGCCCGGCCGAGGGGCACACGTCACATCGCCAGGTGCGCGCCGCACCGCGCCGCACACTCACCCGGAGAACGGAAGACCGCCTCCGGGTGCCGCTCAGGCCGAGGCCGTCAGCGCGACGCGCAGCAGCCCGGCGGTCTGCCCGATCTGCCACTCACGCGCCCCCAGCGCCCGCAGCGCACCGGAGACCGCCTCCGCGGTCGCCTCCGCGGGCGGTTCCCAGCACAGCCGGCGCACCGTGTCCGGGGTCAGCAGATTCTCCTGCGGCAGGTTCAGCTCCTCGGCGTGCTGGGTGATGGCCGCCCGGGCTGCCGCGAGCCGCGCCGCCGCGGCCGGATCCTTGTCGGCCCAGGAGCGTGGCGGCGGCGGACCGCTGGTGGCCTGCGACTGCTGCGGCAGCTCCTCGTCGGGCAGCGCACGGGCCCGCTCGACGGCGGCCTGCCACTGGTCGAGCTGCTTGCGTCCGGCCCGCTGGCCGAACCCGGGCAGCGCCCCCAGGGCACGCGCGTTCGTGGGCAGGGCCAGTGCCGCCTCCACGATCGCCGCGTCCGTGAGCACCTTGCCCGGCGAGACGTCCCGCTTGCGTGCCACCGCGTCCCGGGCCTGCCACAGCTCCCGCACGACGGCCATCTGCCGGCGCCGCCGCACCTTGTGCATGCCCGACGTGCGCCGCCAGGGGTCCTTGCGCGGCGGCGGGGCCGGGGCGGCCGCGATGGCCGCGAACTCCTCCTGGGCCCACTCCAGCTTCCCCTGCCGGGCCAGCTCCTCCTCCAGCGCGTCCCGCAGGTCCACCAGCAGCTCCACGTCGAGCGCGGCGTACCGCAGCCAGGGTTCGGGCAGCGGGCGGGTGGACCAGTCGACGGCGGAGTGCCCTTTCTCCAGCGCGTAGCCGAGGACGTTCTCCACCATCGCGCCGAGACCCACCCGCGCGAAACCGGCCAGCCGACCGGCGAGTTCGGTGTCGAAGAGCCGCGTGGGCCGCATGCCTATTTCCCGCAGGCAGGGC
Organism: Streptomyces sp. NPDC006925; assembly: GCF_042869575.1. Lineage (NCBI taxonomy): Bacteria > Bacillati > Actinomycetota > Actinomycetes > Kitasatosporales > Streptomycetaceae > Streptomyces > Streptomyces sp. NPDC006925. The sequence goes on along the minus strand of NZ_JBIAGB010000015.1, from coordinate 41,229 downwards.
AGGTCCTGGCTGGCGGCGTGCAGGACCCATTCGGTGCCGGCCAGCGCGGCGTCCAGCGCCGAGAGGTCCGGGCAGGCCACCGGGTCGACCAGCGCGGTGCCCGCGCCCGCGCGTCGCAACTGCACCAGGTAGGCCCGCTGCCCGTACCGGTACCCGGACGCGCGTTCGGCGTCGACGGCCACCGGGCCGCTGCCCGCGGCGTAGGCGTCGGTCACCCGCGCCAGCTCCTCGGCCGTCACGGTGACGGGCGGAATCCCCTCGCGTGGCTCCAGAAGTGGGACCGGCGCCGGTGCTGAGTCCTGGGGAAGGGCCTGAGCTGCGGATGCTGATGCGGTCTCTTGGGCGTCGGTCACCAGCCAAGGGTATCTGCGCGCACGCAATGGCGAGCGCCCGCCGACGGAACGTTACGCCGACGGGCGCCCGGAACGCTGGGGAGCCGTGGGAAGTGGGGGGAGGGCAGGGGAGGGGCAGAGGAGGGGTAGGAGTGCGGCCGGGCCGCACGGGGGCGTGCGGTCAGTGGATGATGCCCGTCCGCAGGGCGACGGCGACCATGCCCGCGCGGTCGCCGGTGCCCAGCTTGCGGGCGATCCGGGCGAGATGGCTCTTGACGGTGAGGGCGGAGAGCCCCATCGACACGCCGATGGCCTTGTTGGACTGGCCCTCGGCCACCAGGCGCAGCACCTCGACCTCGCGGCCGGACAGCTCCCGGTAGCCGCCCGGGTGGCCCGGGCCGCCGGGACCGCCACCGCCCGGCCTGCGGTGCATGCGCGCAGCGGCGGCCGCGCCGATCGGGGCGGCGCCGTGCCGGGTGGGCAGTGGCCCGCCCAGGTTCGTGCGGGTGCCGGTGACGACGTATCCCTTGACGCCGCCGGCGAGTGCGTTGCGTACCGCGCCGATGTCGTCCGCGGCGGACAGTGCCAGCCCATTGGGCCAGCCCGCGGCTCTGGTCTCGGACAGCAGGCTGAGCCCGGAGCCGTCGGGCAGGTGGACGTCGGCCACGCAGATGTCGCGTGGGTTGCCGATTCGGGGGCGGGCCTCCGCGATGGACGACGCCTCGATCACGTCCCGCACGCCGAGAGCCCACAGATGGCGGGTCACGGTGGAACGGACGCGGGGGTCGGCCACGACGACCATGGCCGTCGGCTTGTTCGGGCGGTAGGCGACCAGGCTTGTGGGGTGCTCAAGAAGAACAGACACCGGGCCTCCTGAGGGAGTGGCTGTGGGGGACGGAACCCAACGAGTCGGGCATTCCGTGTGAAGGGTCACAGACTCCTTCGGCACCTTCTCCATGCCTCTTTAGAGAAAGATCACGAATTAGTGACCCGAAATTCCACAATCCCGTTTCCAGTGCCATTTCGGGGATCCGAAAGATTCCTTTGTCTACACAGAGACGGTGGGTCGGCGACCGGAATTGAACGGCGGCTTTGTAGACAAAACGCCGTATCCGACGGGAGCGGCTCCCGCCGGATAGGCGATCAAGGGGGCCGGACAGCGGGCGTGCGGTGCTGCCCCGGGGCACGGCAGCGGCCCCGCCCGCCGGGAGGCGGACGGGGCCGGAGCGAGTCGGGAGGCGCCCGGACGGTTCGGGGCGGGGCGGGGTGAGCCGGCTAGCGCGGCCCCCGGCGCTGGGGGAGCTGCACCACGGAACTGCCCTCTCCCGTCTCCGGAGGCAAACCGGCGCACTGGCAGAGGAGTTCGCACCACGCGGTCAGATGCGCCGCCGCGTCCGGGGTGCTGCCCTCCGGGGTCCAGCTCGCCCGGATCTCCAGCAGCTCCTCGGCGGCGCGCTCCGCCAGCCCGCCGAAGAAGGCCGAGCTCGACCGGGTCACCGTCCCGCTCGGCTCCGTGTACCCGGCGCCCCGGGCCTCCAGGGCGCCGGTCAGCCAGGTCCACGTCACCTCGGGCAGCAGCGGGTCACCGGCGATCTCCGGCTCCAGCTCGGCCCGCCCCAGCGTGACCACCCGGAAGGTGCCCTGCCAGGAGTCCTGGCCCTGCGGGTCGTGCAGCAGCACGAACCGCCCGTCGGCCAGCTCGGTATCCGTGCCCTCCGGGTCGGTGACCGCCGCCTCCAGCGCGAAGGAGTACGGCGCCAGCCGCCGGGGTGCGGGGAGGACGGAGAGCTGGATCTCCGGGCGCGGGCGGGTCTCGCTCAGTGCCGCGACCGCCGCCCGGAATGGCGGTGGTGCGGAGTCCCCGCCCCCGCCACCGGATCCTCCCGCACCGGATCCTCCCGTCCCGCTGGTGTCTTCCACTCCGCCGGAGCCTCCCGCCTTCGCCGCCCGAGCCGCAGTCATGGGCCGAAGGGTAGGCGGACGGTGTGCCCGAGGTCGGTAGGGACACCCATCAGGCCATGGGAGACTCGGTGCGTGAGTGGAAACGACCGCCCTGAGGGCCAGCCGACGCCGCCCCGGGACACCCGAGCGCCCGCTACCCCGAACGCAGCGCCGCACGCCGCGTTCGACTCCGCGTTCCTGCGCGCGTGCCGCCGGGAGCCGGTGCCGCACACCCCGGTGTGGTTCATGCGGCAGGCCGGACGCTCGCTGCCCGAGTACCGCAAGCTCCGCGAGGGCATCGCGATGCTGGACTCGTGCATGCGGCCCGACCTGGTCGCCGAGATCACCCTGCAGCCCGTGCGCCGGCACAGGGTGGACGCCGCGATCTACTTCAGCGACATCGTCGTCCCCCTCAAGGCCATCGGTGTCGACCTCGACATCAAGCCGGGCGTCGGGCCCGTCGTCGAGAAGCCGATCCGCAGCCGCGCCGACCTGGAGCGACTGCGGGCCCTGGAACCCGAGGACGTCGGGTACGTGACCGAGGCGGTCGGCATCCTCACCCGCGAACTGGGCAGCACGCCGCTCATCGGATTCGCCGGGGCGCCCTTCACCCTCGCCAGCTACCTGGTCGAGGGCGGCCCCTCGAAGAACCACGAGCACACCAAGGCGCTGATGTACGGCGACCCCGAGCTGTGGGCCGACCTGCTGGACCGGCTCGCGGACATCACCGCCGCGTTCCTGAAGGTGCAGATCGAGGCGGGCGCCGCTGCGGTGCAGCTCTTCGACTCGTGGGTGGGAGCGCTGGCCCCCGAGGACTACCGGAACCGGGTGCTGCCCGCCTCCGCGAAGGTGTTCGAGGCCGTCGCGGGCTACGGCGTGCCGCGCATCCACTTCGGCGTCGGCACCGGCGAGCTGCTGGGGCTGATGGCCCAGGCGGGCGCCGATGTCGTCGGCGCCGACTGGCGGGTGCCGGTGGACGAGGCGGCACGCCGGGTGGGGTCGGGCAAGGCCATCCAGGGCAACCTCGACCCGGCCGTGCTCTTCGCGCCGCGGGAGGCCGTCCGCCGCGGCGCCGCGGACATCCTCCAGGCCGCCCGCGGCCTGGAGGGGCACATCTTCAACCTGGGGCACGGGGTGCTGCCGCAGACCGACCCCGGGGCGCTGACCGACCTGGTGGCGTACGTGCACGAGCAGAGCTCCCACTGAACCCCCCGGTCCCGCTGCCGCGAGTGTCTCCCGGAGCCGGAGGGAGCGCCGCCCGGCCCCGTCTCGGCGGTGGCCCGGCGGCCCGGTGACGCTGAGGGCGGGTGCGGCCCGTCCGCGGCGGCCCGGGGCCCTCAGCCCTTCCGTACCGCTGCCGCCGCCTTCCGCGCCGCCACCAGCACCGGATCCCAGACCGGGCTGAAGGGCGGCGCGTAGCCCAGGTCCAGCGCCGTCATCTGCTCCACCGTCATACCGGCGTGCAGGGCCACCGCGGCGATGTCCACGCGCTTGCCCGCGTTCTCGTGACCGACGATCTGCAGACCGAGCAGCCGCCCCGACCGGCGCTCGGCGATCATCTTGACGTGGATCGGCCGGGCGCCGGGGTAGTAGCCAGCGCGGGTCGTCGACTCGATCACCACGCTCTCGAACTGCAGCCCGGCGGCTGCCGCCTGCGCCTCCAGCAGCCCCGTCCTGGCGATCTCCAGATCGCACACCTTGCTGACGGCCGTGCCCACCACGCCCGGGAAGGTGGCGTAGCCGCCGCCGATGTTGGCGCCGATGACCTGCCCGTGCTTGTTGGCGTGCGTCCCCAGCGGAACGTGCTGGTTCCGGTCGGAGACGAGGTTGAGCACCTCCACGCAGTCCCCGCCGGCCCAGATGTCCTCCCGGCCGCGGACCCGCATCGCCAGGTCCGTCAGCAGCCCGCCGGACTCCCCCAGCGGCAGGCCCGCCTGCCGGGCCAGCTCCGTCTCCGGCCGCACTCCCAGCCCCAGCACCACGACGTCCGCCGGGTACTCGGCCTCCTCCGTCGCCACGCCGCAGGCCTGCCCCCGCCCGTCGGTGCGGACCTCGGTGACGGCCGCGCCCAGCACCGTCTCGATGCCCAGCGCGCACATCGCCTCGTGCACCAGCCGGCCCATGTCGGGGTCGAGGGTGGACATCGGCTGCTCGGCCTTCTCCAGCACCGTCACCGCGTAGCCGCGCCGCACGAACGCCTCGGCCATCTCGACGCCGATGTACCCCGCGCCCACGACCACGGCCCTCGGCTGCTTCTCCCCGGCTCCCGGCCCGGAGCCGTGCGCACGGTCGACGCGCTGCTCCAGCACGTCCAGCAGTTCCTGGCCGTCCTCCAGCGTCTGCACCCCGTACACCCCCTCGGCGTCGATCCCGGGCAGCGGCGGGCGCACCGGCACGGCACCGGTGGCCAGCACCAGCCGGTCGTAGCCCAGCCAGTGCTCGGCGCGCTCCGGGTCGCGCAGCCGCACCCGCTGCCCGGCCGGGTCCAGCTCGACCGCCTCGGTGCGCATCCGCAGATCGATGCCGTGTGCCCGGTGCTCCTCGGGCGAGCGGGCGATCAGCGCGTCGCGCTCGGCGACGTCGCCGCCCACCCAGTACGGGATGCCGCAGGCGGAGTAGGAGGAGAAGCGGCCGCGCTCCACCGCCACGATCTCCAGCTCCTCCGGCCCGCGGAGTCTGCGGGCCTGCGCCGCGGCCGACATCCCCGCCGCGTCGCCGCCGACGACCACCATCCGCTCCGCTGCCGCCATCGCCGACACTCCTCTCACGGGGCGGGCCGTACCGCCCTCCGGACCTGCTGCCGTTGCCAGGGCCCACGCTATGCGCCGGAACCCGTTCTGCGAGACTTGCCCGTATGCACGTACTCGTCATCGGGGGCGGAATCTCCGGGCTGGCCGCCGCGCACCAACTGCTGGCCCTCGGTGCGCGGGTGACCGTGCTGGAGGCCGGCGGCCGCCTCGGGGGCAAGCTGCTCACCGGCAGCATCGCGGGCACCGCCGCTGTCGACCTGGGCGCCGAGTCGCTGCTGGCGCGCCGCCCCGAGGCCGTGGAGCTGGCCCGCGCCGTCGGACTCGGCGGGCAGCTCCAGCCGCCGTCCGTCGCCGGAGGAGCGATCTGGACCCGCGGTGCGGTGCGCGCCATGCCGCGGGGGCATCTGATGGGCGTGCCCGGCGACCCGGCCGCACTCGGCGGGGTGCTCTCCCCCGAGGGGCTGGCCCGGATCTCAGAGGACGGGCGGCTGCCGCGCACCGAGGTCGGCGACGACGTGTCGGTGGGCGGCCATGTGGCGCGGCGACTGGGCCGTGAGGTCGTCGACCGGCTCGTGGAGCCCCTGCTCGGCGGGGTGTACGCGGGCGACGCGTACCGGATCTCGATGCGCGCCGCCGTGCCGCAGCTGTTCGAGGCCGTGCGCGAGGAGCGCTCCCTGCTGGCCGCCGTACGCGCCGTGCAGGACCGTGCCGCCGCCCGGCCCGCACCCGCCGGACCGGTCTTCATGGGGATCGAGGGCGGCGTCGGCAGGCTCCCGCTCGCGGTGGCCGAGGCGTGCGCGGCGCAGGGCGCCGACATCCGGCTGAACACCCCGGTGCGGGAGCTGCGCCGGGTGGTCGCCGACGACGACGGACCGGGGTGGCTCGCGGTGACCGACCACGAGGCGCTGCCCGCCGACGGCGTCGTACTGACCGCGCCCGCACCGGTCGCTGCCGGGCTGCTGGCCCCGCACGCTCCCGCCGCCGCCACGGCGCTCGACGAGGTCGAGTACGCCTCGATGGCCCTGGTCACGCTGGCCTTCCGGCGGTCGGAGGCGGACCGGATCCCGGACGGGAGCGGCTTCCTGGTGCCGCCCGTCGACGGGCGCGCCATCAAGGCCGCCACCTTCTCCGCGCACAAGTGGAGCTGGGTCGCGGCGCAGGACCCCTCGCTGTTCGTGCTGCGCACCTCGCTGGGCCGGTACGGCGAGGAGCGGATGCTGGAGCGGGACGACGCCGAACTGGTCGAGCTGTCCCTGCGCGATCTGCGTGCCGCCACCGGGTTGGACGCGCGCCCCGTGGACTCCGTCGTCTCCCGCTGGGACCGCGGCCTGCCGCAGTACCCGGTGGGCCACCTCGACCGCGTCGCCGCCGTCCGCGCCGCCGTCGGCGCGGTGCCGGGCCTGGCCGTGGCCGGTGCGCCGTACGACGGCGTGGGCGTGCCCGCCTGCGTGGCGGGTGGCCGGCGCGCTGCGCGCGACGTACTGGAATCGGCCGGGCCGACCGAGCCGGCCGACGAGACCGCCCGAGAACGCTGAACGACGCTGAACAACGCTGGACAACGCTGGACAACGCTGCATAACGGTGAATGAGGAAACGTCATGACTGAGGCACCGCACAAGGAATCCAACGCGGGCAAGAAGGCCAAGGACCTGAACGAGGTCATCCGCTACACCCTCTGGTCGGTCTTCCGGCTGCGCGACCTGCTGCCCGAGGACCGGACCGGATACGCGGACGAGGTCGAGGAGCTGTTCGCCGGGCTCGCCGAGAAGGACGTGGTGGTCCGTGGCACCTACGACGTCTCCGGACTGCGGGCCGACGCCGACCTGATGATCTGGTGGCACGCCGAGGACTCCGACGCGCTCCAGGACGCCTACAACCGGTTCCGCCGCACGGCCCTGGGCCGGGCGCTGGAACCCGTCTGGTCGAACATGGCGCTGCACCGCCCCGCCGAGTTCAACAAGTCGCACATCCCGGCGTTCCTGGCCGACGAGGAGCCGCGCGCCTACGTGAGCGTCTACCCGTTCGTGCGCAGCTACGAGTGGTACCTGCTGCCGGACGAGGACCGGCGCCGGATGCTCGCCGACCACGGCAAGATGGCCCGCGGCTTCCCCGACGTCCGCGCCAACACCGTGCCCGCCTTCTCGCTGGGCGACTACGAGTGGATCCTCGCCTTCGAGGCGGACGAGCTGTACCGCATCGTCGACCTGATGCGGCACCTGCGCGGCTCCGAGGCGCGGCGGCACGTGCGGGAGGAGATCCCCTTCTACACCGGCCGCCGCAAGCCGGTCGCCGAACTGGTCGCCGGGCTGGCGTAGCCCGGCCTCAGCGGGCGGCCCGGGTGTTGGAGGCGGGCTTGGCAGCGCGCCGGGAGCCGGGTTCGGGCGCGGGCCGCGCCGCGCACTCCGCGTCGGCGCCCGGCGTCCTGCCCTCGAACAGGTACCGCTCGATGTGCCGGTCCACGCACGGGTTGCCGCCGCTCACCCCGTGGTTGCCCGCACCGCGCTCGGTCACCAGCGAGGAGCCGGCCAGCCGGCGCCGGGTCTCCAGCGCGCCCTCGTAGGGGGTGGCCGCGTCCCGGGTCGCGGCCACCAGCAGCACCCCGGGCAGCTCGCCCGGGCCGGTGCGCACCCGCAGCGGCTGCGCGGGCCGGGTGTGCCAGTAGGCGCACGGCAGGTTCATCCAGGCGTTGTCCCAGGTGTTGAACGGAGCCACCGCCGCCGTCGCGGTGTTGTCCCGGTCCCAGCGGAGCCAGTTGCGCGGCCAGGGCGCGTCCTGGCACTCGACCGCGTTGTAGACGGCGTTGCCGTTCTCCTCGCTCCTGGCCGCAGCCATGTCGGGTGCGGCCACCTTCACCAGCGGTTCCGGGTCGCCCTCGCGGAAGGCGGAGAGCGCCCGCGCGTACGGCGCCCAGGTCGCGTCCGCGTACCCGGTGACCAGGTAGGCGGCCAGCAGTTCCTTGGAACCGACCGTCCCGCCCGCGGGCTTCCGGTCCACGGCTGCCCGTACGGCGTCGAAGGACTCCTGCACCTGCCGGGCGGTGGAGCCCAGCCGGTAGGCGTCCGCGTGCCGGGCGACCCAGGTCTTCCAGTCCTCCCAGCGCCGCTGGAAGGCGCGGTTCTGGTCGAGGTTGGCCTGGTACCACACGCTGTCGGGGGACGGGTCGACGACGCTGTCCAGCACGAGGCGGCGGACGTGGGAGGGGAAGAGCGTGGCGTAGGCGGAGCCGATGTAGGTGCCGTAGGAGATACCGAGGTAGCTGAGCCTGCTCTGGCCCAGCGCGGCCCGCAGGACGTCCAGGTCACGGGCGTTGTTCGGCGTCGTGTAGTGCCGCAGCCGGTGGGGCTGCGCCTCCGCGCAGCCGGCGGCGTAGGCGGCGGCCCGCTCGTTCATGGTCTGCTTGAAGGCCCAGGACGGGTGTGCGGGGGAGCGGTTGGGCCCCCGCAGGAACTTCTCGGGGTCCTGGCAGGAGAGCGGGTCGGAGCGGCCGACCCCGCGGGGCGCGTAGCCGATGAAGTCGTAGCGGGCGTTGAGGCGCTTCCACAGCCCGCCCAGGTGCGGGTAGCGGGGGAAGCTCATCCCGCTGCCGCCCGGCCCGCCCGGGTTGTAGACCAGGGGGCCCAGCCGCCGGCCGGGCTCTCCGGTGGCCCGGGCCCTGCTGACGGTGAGGGAGAGATGTGCGCCGTCCGGTCGTGTGTAGTCGACCGGGACCCGGACGGTGCCGCACTCGACGGTCCGGGGGAGATGCTCGGCGGCCGGGCAGCGCCCCCACCGGATGCCGGCGGCCGCGGCGTCCTCGGCGGCCTCCGCGACCCCGGCCGACTGTGCGGCCCCGGCCGACTCGGGGCCCCCGGTGGCCGTCGCGGTCCCGGCCGGCTCCGCGACGCGGCCGGTCCGGTGGTGGTCGCCGCCGGGCGGGACCGCTGCGGCGGCGGGCGCCAGCGCGAGGGCCAGGGCACCGAGAGTGGAGGGGATCGCTGCTGCGCGCACTGGGGCTCCCGCTGGGTGTCGCTGTCGCTCCGTCAGCCGTGCCCCGCGGCACCGCCGTTCATATCGGATGCTCAGCGGCTCATACGTAGATGTAAAGCATTGTCTCGCGGTGTCGCGCAACGCCCCTCGTACGGGTCCGCGGGGCCCGTTCCGGCCCGGCAGCGAAACACGTCGAGGGCACGTCAGAAGTGCGGCGCCGCCCCGGAAGCCGTCCCGCGCCGGTCCGGAGCCGGGCCGCGGCGGTAGCGGGGCGGCTCAGCCCCGGGTGCGCAGCGCCGGATGCTCGGCGACGACGGTGCAGGACCCGGGGGCGACCTCGGTGAACCCGGCGTCGCGCACCACGGGCAGGCCGCCGCCGGTCAGCTCGCTCCAGTGCGCCAGGTCCCGGGCCTGGCGCACCGCCAGCGGGAAGCCGTCCTTCTGCCACGCCGTGCGCTCCGCGGCGTCCAACTGCCACCAGGCGAGCTGCGCGCCGTGGCCGGACTGGGCCATCGCCTTGCCGGCGGACATCTCCACCTCGGGATTCAGCCACAGCACGGGCGTACCGGCGGCGGGGGCTGCGGGCGGCCGCGGGTCCGCCAGCTCCGTCCCCGAGACCTGGAGCCGGGAGAGCTCCTTGGGCCAGCCGTCCAGCGGCACCGGCGGGAAGACCCGCACCTGCGCCGCCTCCCCGGACATGGTGATCCCCGCGAGCTCCTCCGCACGCCGCCACTCGGCACCCCGGGCCCGCCGGACGACCTTGCGGATCTGCAGCTCCTCCCAGAGCGTCACCCGCTCGTGCCATTCGCCCATCGGCTCGGTCGTGCGCGGATCGGCCAGCAGGGTGAGCACTGCCCGGGCCGTGGTCTGCAGAGCGTCCGTGCGGGCGGGCGGCTCGGCGCGTTCGATCCGTGCGACGAGGGGCAGGACGAAACGCTCGGGCTCCGCGGGGCCGGCATCGTGAGTGTCTGGGACGGTCACCCGTTCAGTCTGCCAGGGGCCGGAGACACGCCCGCGGTCGGTCCGCGGGCGGTGACCGAGACGGCCGCGGGCGCGGCAACTCCGGGAAGAGGGGCGCCCCCGACCGGGAGCGCCCCTCCGTCGCGGATGCGGGACCGGGTCAGCAGCCCGGGCTCAGTGCTTCCAGGGCCCGGTTACCGCGAACGTGGTACCCGGTGTGTAGCAGTTGACGTACATCGTGCGGCCGTCGGGTGCGAACGTCACACCCGCGAACTCGCCCCACGCCGGGTCCTCCGGCGTGCCGATGTTCTGGGCGCCCCGCGCCATCGGGTAGACCGTGCCCCGCCGGGTGACGCCGAAGACGTGCTGGGCGCCCGCGCCGTCCTCGCACACCATGAGCCCGCCGCTGGGAGCCAGGCAGATGTTGTCCGGCTCCTCGCCCGGGAGCTGCACGTCCGTGTCGGGGCCGAAGACCACGACGAGGGTGAGGCGGCGCCGGCGCGGGTCGTAGCGCCAGATCTGGCCGAAGTGGTCGCCCTGCGAACCCTCCGCCGTGCGCGCGTAGCTGGAGACGAAGTAGACGCAGGAGCCGCCCCAGTAGCAGCCCTCCAGCTTCTGCGCGTGGGTGATGCCGCCCTTGCCGAAGTCCTGGAGGCGGACGGGGGTTTCCTGCGCGAGCGGGTCGGGGACCTCCACCCACTCGATCCGGTCGAAGGAGGTGCCCGTCTCCGTCACGGCGGACAGGTCGGGCACGCCGGGTACCCGCATGGCCTCCAGCCTGCCCCCGGCGTGCAGCGAACCGTGGCCGCCCTTGGGTTTCCTGGGCAGGAAGCGGTAGAAGAGGCCGAAGGGTTCGTCGAAGGCGTCCTCGGTCTCGTAGACGACGCCGGTGTGCGGGTCGAAGGCGACGGCCTCGTGCTGGAAGCGGCCCATCGCGGTGAGCGGTTCGACGGAGGTGGGGCGGCGGCGGTCGAAGCCGACCTCGAAGACGAAGCCGTGGTCCTTGGTGTAGCCCTCCTCACCCGCCCGGTACTCGGTCTCCTCGCAGGTCAACCAGGTGTCCCAGAGGCTGGGGCCGCCGGCGCAGTTGGTGGAGGTCCCCGCGATGCCGACGCGTTCGGCCAGCACGTCGTTGTCGCCGTCCAGTTCCAGGACCGTGCAGCCGCCCTCGCCCGCGGGGTCGTAGGTCAGCCCGTCGACGGCGGGGACCGGGACCCGCGACTCCATCCGGTTCTCGTGGTTGCGCACCAGCCAGGTGCGCTCCCTGCCGTGGCCGTGGCCGTGGCCGTGGTGGCCGTGCCGTCCGCTCCCGAAGGCGGCCATGCCGTCGCAGTTGCCGGGGACCCGGCCCTCGCCGGAGCGGAGCGGGTCGCCCTCGCGGGAGAGCACCTTGTAGCGGAACCCCTTGGGCAGGTCGAGCAGTCCGTCGGGGTCGGGTACGAGCGGGCCGTAGCCCGCGCTGCCGCCGGTGGCCTGGGCCACGGCGGTCCCTGTGAACAGTTCCGAGAGCGCGCCGCTGAAGGCGACTGCCGCCCCGGCGGCTCCGGTTCTTGCCAGCGCTTGACGTCGGGTCGTGGGCATCGGGCACTCTCCCCTGTTGGCGGACAGGTGACCCGAGTGTGTGTACCACGCGTATCAGTGTGCGCACAGCGCTCAGGACACGACCGGCGCGAACTGGGCGCCGGACGGTATGCGCACCGCGCGCCGGACGGTTTGCGCGGCGGGGGGCGCTCCGTGGCGGGGGCGCCGCGACGGGATCAGCCCTCGCGACCGACCAGCGTGCCACCGACCAGCGCGCCGCCGTCCCGGGCGAGCGCCGTCAGCCGGGAGATCGCCCGGAAGTATTTCTTGCGGTAACCGCCCTTGAGCATGTCCTCGCCGAACAGCTCGTCGAAGGGCACCCCCGAGGCCAGCACGGGTATCTCCCGGTCGTAGAGCCGGTCGGCGAGCACCACCAGGCGCAGGGCCGTCGACTGGTCGGGAACCGGCGCCAGGCCGGTCAGGCAGACGGCCCGCACGCCTTCGACCAGCGCGCCGTAGCGGCTGGGGTGGACCCGGGAGAGGTGGTCCAGCAGCGCCGGGAAGCCGTCGAGCGAGGCTCCGGGTATCCGCCGCGCGGCGCCGGTGACCTGCTCCTCGGTGTACGGCTCGGGAGCCTGCGGCAGCCCGCGGTGGCGGTAGTCCTCGCCGTCGATGCGCAGGGTGCGGAAGTGTGCCGAGAGGCCCTGGATCTCGCGCAGGAAGTCGGCGGCGGCGAACCGCCCCTCGCCCAGCTTGCCCGGCAGCGTGTTCGAGGTCGCCGCCAGTGCCACACCGTTCTCCACCAGTTTGGCCAGCAGGCTGGAGACGAGCACGGTGTCGCCGGGGTCGTCGAGCTCGAACTCGTCGATGCACAGTAGCTGGTGGTCGCCCAGGGTGCGCACGGTCTGCTGGAAGCCCAGCGCGCCCACCAGGTTGGTCAGCTCGACGAAGGTGCCGAACGCCTTGCGCTCGGGCGCGGCCGGTGCGGCGTGCCAGAGCGAGGCGAGCAGGTGTGTCTTGCCGACGCCGTAGCCCCCGTCCAGGTACACGCCCCGGGGCCCGGCGGGGGCGGCCTGCTTCGGCACCCGGCGGAACCAGCGCCGGGGCCCGCTGCCGCCGGTCCGTGCGGCGCCGCCGAGGCCCTCGGCGAATCCGCCGAGCACCGTGACCGCCTCGCTCTGGCTCGGTTGGGCCGGGTCCGGGATGTAGGTGGCGAAGCGCACACTGTCGAAGCGCGGCGGCGGCACCATCTCGGCCACCAACTGGTCGGCCGGGACGTGCGGCTCGCGTGCGGTGAGGGCGACGGGGGCGCCGTCGGAGCCGCGGGGGGAGTCGGAGCCGGTCTCGGATATGTGCGCTGCGGTCGTTGACACGATTGTCATGCTAGTCGGCTCACCCCTGCGGGCGTGCCGCTCACCGGGCGTGCGCCGTGCCACACTGCGCGCATGCAACGCCTGTTCCCATCCCGTACAGCCCCGGTGTCCCCCTCGCACACCTCCGAAGCAGCGGCGTCCGCGCCGGAGTGGAGCCTCGAGGAGATCGCAGCGGAGTACGCCTATCCGCCGGTGGGCGGGGGAGCCGAGGGAGCCGCGCGGTGGCTGCGCGGCAACATGGTCGCCTCCCTGGACGGCGCCATTCACCACGGCGGGCGCTCCCAGCCGCTCTCCTCCCCGGCCGACATGCGGATCTTCGGCGTGCTGCGGGCGCTCGCCGACGTGGTGGTCGTCGGCGCCCGGACCGTGCGGCAGGAGGGCTACCGGCCCGCCAAGCGGCGCAGGGCCTTCGCCGACCGGCGCGCCGCCGCCGGGCAGCCGCCCGCGCCGGTCATCGCCGTGGTCTCGGCTGGGCTGGAGCTGGACTTCTCGGCTCCGCTGTTCACCGAGCCCGTCGTACCCACCCTGGTGATCACCGGGGGCGGTGCGCCGCCGGACCGGGTGGAGCGCGCCCGGCAGGCCGGTGCCGAAGTGATCTTCGCAGGTGAGGGCGGCAATGCTGATCCGGCCCTGGTGCCGGGGCTGCTCGCGGACCGGGGGCTGCGCAGGCAGTTGACCGAGGGCGGCCCCACATTGCTCGGGGAATTCGCCGATGCGGGGGTACTCGACGAACTGTGCCTGTCCATCGCCCCCCGGATCGTCGCCGGGTCCGCCCCGCGGATCATGAACGGGCCCGTGCTGCCCGACCCCGACGCGTACGCGCTGGAGGGGGTGCTGGAGGAAGAGGGATTCCTCTTCACCCGCTACCGTCGGTCGCGAAGCATTGCGGAATGAGACGTTCCGCTTTCGTGTCGCTGGGCAGACTGACAACCGCAGGACCCCTGGGAGCACGGGGCCGCAGGGTTTCTTTCCGACCGGAGGAGGAGCGCCAGTCGTGATCACGACAGTGCTGATGATCGAGAAGCCGCTGGTGGCGGCCGACATCGAGATGGTGACGACGCTGCACGGTGAGGAGACCGTCTCCTTCGTCGTGCTCCTGCAGCCGCGCGGCGACCAGGACCGGCTGCTGCGGGCGCTGGACGACGTCGCGCTCGGCGAACTGGAGCAGGTGGTGCGCGAGGCCGACGAACCGGAGGGCGGAGAAGCCGTCGGGCCCGCCGAGCAAGCCCTGGAGCTGTCTCTCAAGCACCTCAGAGACGCCGGCTGCGAGGCGGTCGGCCAGATCATCGAGGACCACCCCCTGGACGTCCTGAAGTCGGTCGCGGAGCAGACCCGCGCCGACGAGGTCATCGTGCTGACCGCTCCGCACCTGGTGGAGGAGTTCTTCCACCGGGACTGGGCCTCCCGGGCCCGGCACAAGGTGGGCGTCCCGGTACTGAAGCTGTTCGCGCACAACGAGGAGTGAGTCGAGCCGGCCCCCGCGCTCTCCGGTGCCCGCCGGCCCTGGAGAGCGCGGGCGCGCGCGCGGCACCAAGCGGCCGGGGGTCACGTGAGGTGGCGGCCCGCACCGCATAGGCTTGCGCCGTCCCCCGCCTGCCGCGCCCGCGCGCGTGCGGCGTCCGACCGAGCCAGCCAGGAGAAGTCCGTATGACCGCTGCCGCCACCCCCTCCCTCCCCTCCGCCATGGAGCGGCCGCACTTCATCGGGATCGGCGGCGCGGGGATGTCCGGTATCGCGAAGATCCTGGCGGTGCGCGGCGCGCGGGTCGCGGGCAGCGACGCACGCGAGTCCGCGACGGCCGACGCGCTGCGTGGCTTCGGGGTGACCGTCCACGTGGGGCACGCCACCGCGCATCTGGCGCCGGACGCCACGACGGTGGTCGTCTCCAGCGCGATCCGCGAGGACAACCCCGAGCTGGTCGAGGCGAACCGGCGCGGGCTCCCGGTGCTGCACCGCGCCGACGCGCTGGCCGCGCTGATGGCGGGGCTGCGGCCGCTGGCCGTGGCCGGAACGCACGGCAAGACGACGACCACCTCGATGCTCGCCGTCAGCCTCGCCGACCTGGGCCTGGACCCCTCGTACGCGATCGGCGGCGATCTGGAGGGCCCCGGCTCCAACGCGCACCAGGGCACCGGGGAGATCTTCGTCGCGGAGGCGGACGAGAGCGACCGCAGCTTCCACAAGTACGTGCCCGAGGTCGCCATCGTCCTCAACGTGGAACTCGACCACCACGCCAACTACGCCTCCATGGAAGAGATCTACACCTCCTTCGAGACGTTCGTGGAGCGCGTGGTGGACGGTGGCACCCTGGTGGTCTCCGCCGATCACGACGGGGCGCGGGAGCTGGTGCGCCGACTGCGCGCCACCCCGCGCGACCGTGCGCTCACCATCCGCACCTACGGCGTCGCCGACGACGCCGACGTACGGGTCCTCAAGATCACGCCGAGGGGGCTGGCCAGCGAGGTCACCGTCGTGCTCGACGGCGAGGAGCTCACCTTCGACGTCTCGGTGCCCGGCAGCCACTACGCGCTCAACGCGGTGGCAGCGCTCACGGCGGGCGCGGCGCTGGGCGTGCCCGCCGCGGAGCTGGGGCGCGCGCTGGGCTCCTACACCGGCGTCAAGCGCCGGCTCCAGCTCAAGGGGCTCACCGGCGGCGTACAGGTGATCGACTCCTACGCCCACCACCCCACCGAGATGACCGCCGACCTGGAGGCCATCCGCGGCGGCGCGGAGGGCGGCCGGGTCCTGGTGGTCTTCCAGCCGCACCTCTTCAGCCGCACCCAGGAGCTCGGCAAGGAGATGGGAGAGGCGCTGTCGCTGGCGGACGGCTCGGTCGTGCTGCCGATCTACCCGGCGCGCGAGGACCCCATCCCGGGCGTGACCAGCTCGCTGATCACCGACGCCGCGCAGGCGGCGGGCGCCGCCGTGCGGCCCATGGGCACCCCGGACGAGGCGGTCGAGGCGGTCGTGGGAATGGCGGAGCCCGGCGATCTCGTTCTCACCATGGGCGCGGGCGACGTCACGGAGCTGGGCCCGCGGATTCTCGCCCGGCTCGCCGAGTGACGCTCACGTCCGCACCGCCCGACCCGGGCCCGTATCCCGAACAGCGCTGAGGAGCCGAGATGGCCTACGAGATCGACAAGACCGAGGAGCAGTGGCGCGCGGAGCTGACGCCCGAGGAGTACCAGGTGCTGCGCGAGGCCGGTACGGAGCGTCCCTTCACCGGTGAGTACACCGACACCGAGACCACCGGTGTCTACTCCTGCCGGGCCTGCGGCGCCGAGCTGTTCCGCTCCGGAACCAAGTTCGCCTCCCACTGCGGCTGGCCCAGCTTCTACGACCCGGCGGACTCGGACGCCGTCGAGCTGCTGACCGACCGCTCCATGGGGATGGTCCGCACGGAGGTGCGCTGCGCCCGCTGCGGCTCCCACCTGGGCCATGTCTTCGAGGGCGAGGGCTACCCGACCCCCACCGACCAGCGGTACTGCATCAACTCCCTCTCCCTGCGGCTGGAGCCTGCCGAGGGCTGACGTCCGAGCCCGGTTGCGGACTGCCGGGGCGCGCCCTGAAGCCCGCAGCGCCTCGGCGGCCCCTGCCGTGAAGGGGCCTCCCGTACGGCGGGGCGCCGACTGGGGGCCGCGATCCCCCGATGCAGTACGCTCCCGGCACTCGTCGGACGCCGTGCAGGGGGATGGATGCGATTCGAGAAGTCGACGCGTGCGGAGCACGCGTATCTGCAGCTGGACGGCGAAGCGGCAAGAGCCCCCGCACAGTGGCGGGTTCCCCTCGGCGGACATCCCGCGCTGATCTGGCTGCTCGTCGCGGCGGGCTTCCTCGTTGCCGTTGGGCTGTCCCTGGCGACCGGCATCGAGGCCCGGGACACCGCCGCCGTGGACGGGGAAGCCGCGAGGCGCCCGCCGGTGCGGTGCGGCTCGGTGCTGAGCCCGGCCCGTTGGAGCACGGACACGTGGGACGATAACGCGGTGCGGTGGCACACACGGGTGTGTGACACGGCGCGGATCACCCGGCTCGGTTGGACCGGCATCTTCGGGACGGGCGGCATGACCATGCTGATCGTCGCCGTGGGTGTGGGCACCCGGCGACGCACCGGATCGGCGCCCGGCCCGGGCTCTCCCTGACCTGTCGAACGCCTTTCCGGCCCCCGGCTCCCAGTGGAATACGAGGCAGTCCCCGGCAGTTCATTTGTACGCTGCATGTTGCTGGTCGAATGCGTCTACCGGCACCGACCAGCGGCAGCGATGGACATTTCGGCAGGGACTCGCCAGCTCAACAGGGAGAGGACGGACGCGTGGGGGAGAGCAGCACAGTGGGGGCGGGCGGGCCGATACGGGCGGCGGAGGGCGAGCGCTGGCTCGTTCCCGTACTGGCGTTCGGCGGAATCTCCGTCGCCGTCATGCAGACGCTGATCGTCCCGATCGTCGCCCGGCTGCCCGCCTTGCTGGAGACCTCCACCTCCAACGCCTCCTGGGTGATCACCTCGACGCTGCTCTCCGGCGCGGTCGCCACGCCCATCATGGGCAGGCTCGGGGACCTGTACGGGAAGCGCCGGATCGTGCTGCTGAGCCTGGGCCTGATGGTCCTGGGCTCGCTGGTGTGCGGCTTCACCTCGGCGCTCGTGCCGATGGTCGCCGGGCGGGCCGTACAGGGGTTCGCGATGGGGGCCATCCCGCTGGGCATCGGCATCATGCGGGACGCGCTGCCGCCCGAACGGCTGGGCTCGGCGATGGCGTTCATGAGCTCCTCGCTCGGCGTGGGCGGCGCGCTGGGCATGCCGCTGGCCGCCTACGTGGCGCAGTACACCGACTGGCACATGCTCTTCTTCGGGTCCGCCGGGATCGGCGCGCTGGCCATGCTGCTCGTCGCGCTGCTGGTGCCCGAGTCCCCGCTGCGGGCCGCGGGCCGCTTCGACCTGCCGGGCGCCCTGGGCCTGGCGGCGGGGCTGGTGACGCTGCTGCTGCCCATCTCCAAGGGCGGCGACTGGGGCTGGTCCAGCCCGACGGTGCTGGGGCTGTTCGCCTCGTCCGCCGTGCTCTTCGCCGGATGGGGCGTGCTGGAGCTGCGGACCGCTGATCCGCTGGTGGACCTGCGGACCACCGCGCGCCGCCAGGTGCTGCTGACCAACCTGGCCTCCATCATGGTCGGCCTCGCCTTCTACGCGCTCACCCTCGTCCTGCCCCAGCTCCTGCAGCTCCCGGCGGCAACCGGCTACGGACTGGGGCAGTCGATGGTCGTCTCCGGGCTGTGCGTGGCGCCCATGGGCCTCGCGATGATGGCGGTCTCCTCGCTCTCCGCGCGGCTCTCCAGGGCGCGCGGGCCCAAGGTGTCGCTGATGACCGGGCTGGTCGTGCTGGCCGCTTCCTATCTGCTGGGGACGCAGCTGATGGCCGCCGTGTGGCAGACGGTCGTGCTGTCCGTGCTGATCGGCGTGGGTATCGGCATCGCCTACTCGGCGATGCCGGCCCTCATCCTCGGCGCCGTCGACCCGTCCGAGTCCGGCGCCGCCAACGGGCTGAACACCCTGATGCGGTCGATCGGGACCTCGACCTCCAGCGCGGTCGTCGGCGTCGTCCTGGCCCGGATGTCGATCCCCCTGGGCCCCACCCGGGTGCCCGGTCTGGACGGCTTCCGCACGGCGTTCCTCATCGCGGCGGGCGCCGCGCTGCTGGGTCTGGTGATCGCGGCGTTCCTCCCGTCGTCGACCGCCGCCGAGCGGCGCGCGAAGGCGGTGCCGGCCCCCGGCCGGGACCTCGGCCCGGACGCGGTTCCCGCCCCGCACGCCGAGAGCCCCGCGGGCCTGCGACGGCCGTGACCGGACGCAGCGGGCCGCTCCTGACCGGGCGCAACGGCCGTCCCTGACCAGGTGCAGCGGGCGTTCCGCCGGGGCGGCTGCCGCGCGAGCACGGGACGCGGCCGGATGGTGCGGCGGTCCGGGGGAGTGCCGTCCTCCGGGAACAGCCGACGGCGTCTCGGGGCGGCACGGCCCTCACCGCCGCCGACTCCGCCCCGGCTCACCGGTGCTGGTGCAGCCCGCGCCCGGCCAGCGTCAGAAAGGCCTCGCCCACCGCCTCGCTCAACGTCGGGTGCGGATGGATGTGCTGGGCGATGTCCGCGGGTGACGCGTCCCAGCCCACCGCCAGTTGGGAGGCGCTGATCATCTCCGAGACGTGCGGGCCCACCAGATGCACGCCCAGCACCCGGCCCTCGGGGCCCGGTTCGGCGACGACCTTCACCATGCCGTCCTGGCCGTGCACCATGCCCTTGGCCGTGGCGGTCAGCGGCAGCACGTTGACCGCCGTCTCGTATCCGGCGGCTGCCGCGGCCTCTTCGCCGAGCCCGACCGACGCCGTCTGCGGTGCCGAGTAGGTGACCCGCGGCACGGCGGCGTAGTCCACCGGCCGGGGCGAGAGCCCGGCCAGCACCTCAGCGACCACCAGCCCCTCGGCGAACGAGGCGTGCGCCAGCCCCGGGGAGGGCGGCGGCAGCAGGTCGCCGACGACGTGCACACCGGGCACGGCGGTCTCCAGCGTGGCCCAGTCGGCGGGCGGCAGATGCCCCCGCGCGTCCGTCGCGAGACCGGCCGCCGCCAGGTCGAGCCCGTCGGTGACCGGGACCCGGCCCACGGCGACCAGCAGCCGCTCCGCCGCGACCTCGCTCTCCCCGCCGCGCGCCGACTGCACCCGGGCCCGGACTCCGTCGTCCGCCCGGTCGGCGGCCAGCAGCCGGGCGCCGGTCAGCACCGTGACGCCGCGTTTGCGCAGCGCGCGGGCCAACCGGCGGCCGACGTCCGCGTCCTCCAGCGGCAGCAGCCGCTCCGCCGCCTCCACCAGGGTGACCTCGGCTCCCATGGAGCGGTGGAACGAGGCGTACTCGACGCCGATCGCGCCGCCGCCCAGCACCAGCACACTCCGCGGCAGACCGGGCGCGAACAGCGCGTCGTCGCTGGTGACGACGTGCTCCTCGGCCTCCAGTCCCGGCAGGGTCCGCGGCCGGGATCCCGTCGCCAGGACGAGACCGCGTCGTGCCGTCCACCGGGTGCCGGCTGCGCCGGGGGTGTCGACCCGGACGGTGCGCGGGCCGGTCAGCGCGGCGGTGCCCCGCACCACGGTCACTCCCGCGGCCGAGAGTTGCCCCTCCACGCCCTGGTGGTTGCGCGCGACGAGGGCGTCGCGGGTGGCGGTCAGCGCCTTCCAGTCGATGCCCTCCAGCCTCGACGCGACCCCCCAGCGTTCGCGCGCCTCCGCGATGCCGTCGACCAGTTCGGCGGCGTGCAGCATGGCTTTGCTGGGCACACAGCCGCGGTGCAGGCAGGTGCCGCCGATCAGGTCGCGTTCGACGAGGGCGACGCCGAGTCCGAGGTGCGCGGCGCGGAGTGCGGTGCTGTAACCGCCTGTTCCGCCGCCGATGACGATCACATCCGTGGTGTTTCCGCTCATGGCCTCAGGCTTCCGCCGCCGGTGCGATGAGTCCAACGCAATGATTCGATGCTCGTGATGAAGGATGTTCATGGCTTCTCGTCGCGGGACCGCATGGCGCGCTCGGGTGCGGAGGAGCGGGCGAGGAAGCCGCGAAGAGCGGGAGGGCACTGTGAGTCTGCGACAGATGGAATACCTCGTGACGGTCGTCGAGGAGGGCTCCTTCACCCGTGCCGCCGAGGCACTGCACGTCACCCAGTCCGCGCTCTCGCACCAGATCAAGGCCCTGGAGCGGGAGGTGGGCGGGCCGTTGCTGGAGCGGCTGCCCCGCAGCGTGCGGCCCACCCCCATGGGCCGCGCCTTCCTCCCGGACGCCGAACTCGCCGTCCGCAGCTGGCGGCAGGCCCGCCGGGCGGCGCGGGCCGCGGCCGGTGCCGAGGGCGGCGAGCTGGAGATCGCCACCGTGCACGGCGTCGCGGTCGGCGTGCTGACCGGGGCCGTCGCACGGATGCGGCGGCTCCACCCGGGGGTGACGCTGCGGCTGCGCGAGTACGCGACGGAGGGCGAGCTGCACGAGCACCTGGCCCGCGGGGTCGCCGATCTCGCTGTCGGCTACCGGCACGACGCCTGGACAGGCCCCTGCTGGGAGATCGGCGAGGAGCGGATCGTCCTCGTGGTGCCGCCGGACGACCCGCTGTGCGACCGCGACAGCGCCGGTGCCGGGGACGAACCGGTCGGCCTGGCGGAGCTGGCCGACCGCGGCTGGGTGCGGTGCGGGATGGACCCCCGGATCGAGGGGCGCCCCTTCGTCGATCTGGTCTGCGGCCGGGCCGGATTCGTGCCGCGGACGGCGCTGCGGGTCGAGCACCCGACGACCGCCGCGCGGATGGCCGCGGCCGGTGCGGGCATCTGCCTGGTCCCGGAGCATCTGGCCCTCGCCCTCGCGCCGGCCCGGCAGCTCGTCGCCGTCGGACCCCCGTGGCGCCGCCCGCTGACCGCCTTCAGCCGGGCGGAGCCCACCGGGGCCGCGGACGCCTTCCTCCGCGTGCTGCGGGAGGGGTAGCGGGACAACAACGCGGCGGGGGGCGTCGTGCGGGCGCGGGCCCCCGTCCGCCCGTTCCGGGGTCCGGGTCCGTGCCGTCCGGTGCACCGAGACGCCCGGCCGCGCGCGGGAGAGAGCACCGTTCCGCGCCCGGGCCGGAGCACCGGTGACGGCGCGGCGCGTGGCGGGAGTGAATTCCCGGTACCGGTCCTGTCCGGGCGCTGGCGCGGAGCGGTCGCGAGGCGGTAGGACGGGGCGTGGACCGGTTCCGGGAGGGAGAGCGCGCAGCCGAGGCGGATGCCGTCGCGCCGCCCGGACGGCACGCTCCGGGCGCGGGACACGGTGCCGTGCGTCGTGCGCGCTGCGGCGTGCGCCCCCGCCGCTGCCGCCGAGCCGTCCCCCGGGAGCCGGCAGGGTCCCGTCCACCCGTACGAGCACGGGAAGTTGACAGGGGTTCCGGGTGCACCCCGGGGGCGGCCGAAGTAGTCTTCCTTGATCGAACAGCGGGGGCCGAGAGCAGGCGTGGAAGGCGGTGCGCAGTTGGGCGCGGGAGGGCTTGAACTCCCCCCAGGCGACGGCGGTGAGGAGCCGGAGGGCGGCGGCCCCGCCGGTGAGGCCGGAGCAACGGACGATCCGAGCGGCGGGCTCGGGCTGGGGGGACCTCCCGGCCGGAGTCTGGGAGGTGCCCGGCAACCGGGCGCTGTCCCGCTGGCCCGGCCCATGGAGATCGGCGCGGACGTGGGCTGGGGCGAGGAGGACTGGACCGAGGTACGCACCAGGGCGCAGCGCGCCGGACGCGCGTACGTCTGGCTGAACCTGGTCGAGCAGCGGATGCGGGCCGTCGTCGCCGCCGTGCTGCGGCCGATCTACGAACCGGTGCACGGCCAGGAGTGGGTGATCGCGGCGGCCGGGCCCGCCGGCCAGGAGTGGGTGCAGCGGGCCGTGGCGGTACGGGAGGTCAGCCGCCGGAAGGGCTATCTGCTCGACCCGGCCGACGACACCCTCATCTCCTTTCTGACCCTGCCGCAGCTGCGCGAGCTGATGGTGCAGCACTGGCCCTGTTTCGAGCCCTACTTCGAGGGCCGCCGCGAGGTGGAGCTGGCGCTGGACGAGCTGGAGGTGGCCCGCAGCGCTGTGGCCCGCAACCGGGCGCTGTCCGAGACGGTGCTCGCGCAGGCCGAGCGGATGTGTCGCCGGTTGCTGGAGCTGCTGGGGGCCGCGCCCGAGGGGGCGGCCGCGGCGGGCCGGCTGCCGGTCGACGCCGTCGAGGAGCTGGTCGGGGACCGCTTCTGTGATGTGGTCGGCGTGCACAGCGACCGGGTGCGGCTGCAGCGACAGCTCCCCGCCGAGGACCTGTTCGGCGGGGCGCGGCGGCTGGACGCCATCGGTATCGGCCTCAACCTGCTGGTGCAGAACTACAGCGGTCGGCGGCTGGTCCGGCTGGCGGAGGCGGGCTGCCGGGTGCGGTTGCTGTTCCTGAACCCGGCCAGCAGCGCGGTGAAGCGGCGGGAGCGCGAACTCGGACTGAAGAAGGGCGAGCTGGCCCGCTCGGTGGAAACCAACATCCTGCACATGCGCAGGGTGCGCTCCCGGCTGCGGGATCAGGCGGCCTTCGAGATCCATGTCTTCGACGAGACCCCGCGGTTCACCGCGTACCTGGTGGATGGGGACGGCGCGGACGGGCTGGCGGTCGTCCAGTCGTATCTGCGCGGTGCCCGGGGGATGGAGACGCCGGTCCTGGTGCTGCGCGGGCCGGGCCGCACGGTGTCCGCGCGCGGTGTGGGCGAGGGCGTGCTCTTCCCCACCTACCGGGAGGAGTTCGACGCCTTCTGGGCCGACTCCCGCCCGGTGTCGTAGCCGTCGGAGCGGGGTGCGGCGGGTGACCGGTGGGGGACTGTGGCACACGGTGCGTGCGGTGTCGTGTGTCACAGTCCGCCAAGTCGCTTGAGCCGCACCGAGCAATCCGACAGGGTTTCGAAACGATCCACCGCGGATCGCCGGACCCCACACTCGGAGGACTCCCTCGGTATGGCACACCATGGGGCACGCCACACGAAACGCCGGATATCCGTCGCGCTCGGCGCCGCTGTCGCCGTCGCGGGCGGAGCGACGCTGCTGACGCTCCCCGCCGACGCGGCACCTCCTGAGGGCACCGTGCTGGGAGCGGGTGCCCGGGGCGCGGTCGAGGGCGACTACATCGTGCTGCTCAAGCGGGACGCCGCCGCCCGCACCCGCACCGCGGCCGCGACCGAGGCCCGCGACCTGGCCGGGAAGTACGGCGGAAAGGTCGAGCACACCTACCACGCCGCGCTGCACGGCTGGTCCGCCAAGGGACTCAGCGCCCGGGACGCCCGGCGGCTGGCGGCGGACGACAGAGTGGCGAAGGTCGTCCAGAGCCGCGTGATCACCGGCCAGGAGACCCAGACCGAACCGCCGTCCTGGGGACAGGACCGGGTCGACCAGCCCGGACCGGAACTCGACGAGAAGTACACCTACCCCGACAGCGCGGGCGAGGGTGTCACGGCGTACGTCGTCGACAGCGGCGTGCGGGTCAGCCACGAAGACTTCGGCGGCCGTGCCGTCGACGGCTACGACGCCGTGGACGACGACGGGACCGCGCAGGACGGCGCCAACCACGGCACGCACGTCTCCGGCACCCTCGCGGGCACCGAGTACGGCATCGCCAAGAAGGCGAAGGTCGTCGCCGTGCGCATCCTCGGCGACGACAACAAGGGCACCACCGCCGACGCCGTCGCCGGCATCGACTGGATGATCGAGGACCACGAGGACGACGGCGGCCCCGCCGTGGCCAACATGAGCATCGGCGGCTTCGAGGACTACGCGCTGGACGAGGCCGTCGAGCGGGCCGTCGACGCGAACATCACCTGCGTGGTGGCCGCCGGCAACGACGGCGGCGACGCCTCCGCCGCCTCCCCGGCCCGGGTGCCGGATGCCATCACCGTCGCCGCGAGCGACCAGCAGGACCGGCGCACGGAGTTCTCCAACTACGGCAAGAGCGTCGACCTGTTCGCGCCCGGCATCGATGTCGTCTCGGCCAGCAACAAGAACGACACTGCCAAGATGGCCGGATGGGGCACCTCCATGGCCACCCCGCACGTCTCGGGAGCCGCCGCGCTCTATCTGAGCCGGCACCCGGACGCCACCCCCGCGCAGGTCACCGAGGCGCTGCTCGACGGCACCACCGACGGCGCCCTCTCCGGCATCGGCGAGGGGACGCCCAACAAACTACTGCGTGTGGTCAGGTGACACTCATTCACGGTCATTTCTGAGCCCTGTCCGTGCGTAACCCCGGATTTCCGGGTAAGCGCACCTCCAGGCCCGCCGCGCCCTTCCCCCACGGGGCACGGCGGGCCTGTTGCGTGCCCCGCGAGGCACGACTGCGAGGCATTCGCGCGAGGCGGCGCCGCCCGCTCGTGGCCGCCGGGCACGTCCGGTCAGGCGGCGGCGCCGATCGCAGCGCCCCCGCCGGAGGCGACCGCCGCGTAACGCTCCACAACCACCCGCGCCACCTCCGGCGCCGCACCCAGCACGGGTGCGAGCACCTCGGCACCGGCCTCCCGCGCACCGGCCGCGATGCGGTCGGGCAGCCGGCCCGGGGCCAGCACGTAGGGCGCGACGGCCACCCGGCGGGCACCGGCGGCGCGCAGCTCCCGCACCGCGTCGGCCGTAGTGGGCTGAGCAGCGGAGGCGAACGCAGGTCGCACGGCACACCAACCGGTGGTTCGCCGCCACTCCCGCGCCATGTCGGCGATCACTGCGCTCGCCTCCGGGTCGGAGGAACCGGCGGACGCCAGGACGACGCCGGTCCGGGGCGCGTCGCCGGGGCCCAGCCCGGCCGCGCGCAGCCGCCGCTCCAGGGCGGCGGTCAACAGGGGGTGCGGGCCGAGCACCGCGGACTGCCGGACCGCCAGGTCCGGCAGCGCGGCGGCCACTTCGGCCAGTACCGCGGGGAGGTCCGTCTTCGCGTGGAAGGCACGGGTCAGCAGCAGGGGGACGGCGACGGCCTCGCGCGCCCCCGCCGTGTGCAGCTCCTCCAGCGCGGCGGGTACCGAGGGGGAGTCGAAGTCCAGATAGCAGGCCGCCACCCGGATGCCGGGCAGCAGCAGCCGGACCCGCGCGGCGAGTGCGCCGACCGTCGCGGAGTGCCGCTCGTCGCGGCTCCCGTGCGCGACGAGCAGCAGCGCGGGTGCGGAGGGGGACGGCGCGGAGGGCATCAGCGCAGCAACCCCCGCTGGCGCAGCACCCGCCGCTCGAGGGGTGCGAAGACGAGCAGTTCGATGCCGATGCCCACCAGCAGGATCAGCAGGATCGCGCCGAGCACCAGCGGCATGTCCTGGTAGGCGCGCCCCGTCTCCAGCAGCCGGCCCAGCCCCACGCCCAGCTCGGGCGAGGTGGCGATCAGCTCGGCCGCCATCAGGGAGCGCCAGGAGAACGCCCACCCCTGCTTGAGCCCCGAGATGTAGCCCGGCAGCGCCGCAGGCAGCAGCACGTGCCGTACGCCGCGTGGTCCGGTGGCGCCCAGCACGGTGCCCGCGCGCAGATGCAGCGGGTCGATCCGGTCGACGCCGGCGACCAGGCCGTTGGCGATGGAGGGCACGGCACCCAGCAGTACCACGGCGTAGATCGTCGCGTCCGTCAGGCCGAACCAGATGATCGCCGCCGGTACCCACGCCACCGAGGGCAGCGACTGCAGTCCGGAGAGGATCGGCCCGATGGCGGCCCGCACCGGCCGGACCCGCGCCACCAGCAGGCCCAGCGGGGTGCCCGCCAGCAGTGCGACCGCGAAGCCCAGCGCGCCGCGGGAGACGCTCTGCCAGACGATGCTCAGAATGGTGCCCTTGTACCACTCCTCGGCCAGCGCGTCCCACACCATCAGCGGGCTCGGCAACTGGTAGTCGGGCTTGAGGTGCAGCGCGAACGCCGTCTGCCACAGCCCCAGCACGAGGACGACCGCCACCAGCGGCGGCAGCGCCTTGCGGCGCAGCAGCACCGGCACCGGGGTGCGGGCCGTGGTGCGGGTGTCGAGCGCGTCGAGTCCCGCCTCCAGCCCGGCCAGGTCCCCGCCGGGGCCGCCCGCCTGGTCCCGGCGGTCGGCCGCCGTCTCCGGCGCCGCGGCGGGCGGTGCCGCCGGCCCGTCCTCGGTCTTCGGTCGCGTCTCAGTGTCGGCCATGGCGGCGGATCTCCCCCCGGAGCTGTTCGGTGATCTCGACGGACAGCGCGGCCACGTCCGCGTCCTCGATGCGGCGCGGGTGCGGAATGTCCACCTGCCACTCCCGGGCGACCCTTCCGGGCCGGGAGGAGAGCAGGACGACGCGTTCCGCCAGGCGTACCGCCTCCCGGACGTTGTGGGTGACGAACAGGACGGCGACGTTCGTCTCCTCCCGGACGCGGGTCAGCTCCTCGTGCAGCACGTCCCGGGTGATGGCGTCCAGTGCGGCGAACGGCTCGTCCATCAGCAGCAGTTCGCTGTCCTGAGCCAGGGCGCGGGCGAGTGCGACCCGCTGCCGCATCCCGCCGGACAACTCGTGCACCCGCTTGCGGTGCGCGCCCTTGAGGCGGACGAGCTCCAGCAGCCGCTCGGCCTCCGCCGGGCGTTCGGCCTTGGGCATCCCGCGCAGCTTGAGCGCCAGCTCGATGTTCCCGCCCGCCGTCAGCCAGGGGAAGAGCGCGTGCTCCTGGAACATCAGCGCCGGGCGCCCGCCGGGCACCTCGACGGTGCCCGAGGTGGGCGTGTCCAGCCCGGCCACCAGGTTGAGCAGGGTGCTCTTGCCGCAGCCGGAAGCCCCCAGCAGGGTGACGAACTCGCCGTCGGCGACGTCGATGCCGATGTCGTCGAGCACCTGCTGGGGGCCGAACGACTTGGAGACGTGCGTGATCCGCGCTGCGGGGCGCGTCGTGGTGGTCGCGGTCACTGTTTCACCTCCTGGGGTGGTCATGGGCGCTCACCGCGCTCCGAGCCCGGCGTCCGACACGGTGGGGCGGCCCTCGTGCCGCAGCACCCGGTTCAGCGGGGCGAGGTCGTAGATCCCCTGCAGCCGCGGCTTCTCCAGCAGCCCGGCCGAGACCGCGTGGTCGGTCTGCTTCCGCAGCGTGGCGGCCAGCGGATCGTCGGTCACCTCGATCCGGGCGAATGCGGAGTCGAGGACCGTGCCGGGCAGCGGCTTGCCCGCGTCCCGCCGCAGCGCCTGGTTGATGCGCTCCTTGGCCGCCTCCGGGTGCGCGCGGATCCACGCGTTGGTCTTCACCGAGCCGCGCAGCACCGCCTCGACCGCCTTCGGATGCTGCCGCAGGAAGTCCTGGCGCACCACCAGGTTGGTGGTGACGAACGATCCTCCCGGCCACAGCTTCTTCTCGTCCAGCAGGACCTTGCCGCCCCGGTCGGCCAGGACGGAGGCCGTCGGTTCGGGCACCCAGGCCCCGTCGATGCCGCCCTGCCGGAAGGTGGTGGGGATCTCCTTGTTGTCCTGCCGCAGTACCGAGGTGTCGCCCGCGCCCGTCTGCGGGTCGACGGTGAGGCCCTTGGTCCCGAGGTAGTGCAGCAGTGCGGCGTCCTGAGTGTTGCCCAGCTGCGGGGAGGCGATGCGCTTGCCCTTCAGATCCCCGAGCGAGGCGATCTTCTGCGGATCGACGACCAGCGAGGAGCCACCGGAGGTGGCGCCGGAGACGATCCGCAGATTCCTCCCGCCGGACTGTGTGTATCCGTTGACCGAGGGCGAGGGCCCCACCCAGGCCATGTCCACGGCCTTGGCGTTGAGCGCCTCGATCGCCGCCGGGCCCGCGTCGAACACCTGGGTGCGCACGCGGGTGCCGCCCAGCTCCTTCGGGATCTGCCCGCCCGAGCGCAGTCCGACCAGCGCCGTGGCATGGGTGACGTTGGGGAAGTAGCCGATCCGCACCGCGTCCAGCCCCTCGACCTTGCGACCTCCGGCGGCCGCCGGGTCGGCCTGCTCCACGGCCTTGGACCCGTAGCCGCAGCCCGCGGCGCACAGCAGCGTGGACACGACCAGCAGGGCGGTGCGGGTGCGGCCGGAGGACCGGCTGCGCGGAGCGCGGAGACGGGGCACGGGGAAGTCCTCTCAAGCGGGGAAGGGGGATGGCGGCGGGGACGGTGCGCGCGGGTCGGCGCTCGTCACCTGCCGCAGCGCCCCACTCCGCCCTGGCCGCTGCCGCGTGCGCCGCTGCCGATGCGGCCACCGGTCTGGTCGAAGGTCGAGAAGACCTCTCCTGGAATGCCCATCGGCCTAGAAGTCCCAGTCGCCGTCGGGAGCCTCGGCGGCCGGTGCGTCCGCGTCGGCGAACGCCCCGCCGGCCATCCCCGCCGTCAGCGTGCTGCCGTCGGCCGGATCGATCAGCAGGAACGATCCGGTGCGTCGCGAGTCGGTGTACGGGTCGACGGGCAGCGGCTCGGCGGTGCGCAGGACGACGCGGCCGATGTCGTTGGCGGCCAGCTCGCCGGGTTCCGGGTGCTGCGAGAGGTCGGCCAGGGTCAGCCGCGAGGGGATCTCCTTGACCAGCGCCTTGACGGTGCGGGTGGTGTGCTTGAGCAGCACCCGGTCGCCGGGCCGCAGCGGCCGGTCGTGCAGATGGCAGACGGTCGCGGTCAGGTCCTGACTCGGCCGCACCGAGGCGTCCGCGGGAGCGAGCAGGTCGCCGCGCGAGATGTCCAGGTCGTCGGCGAGCCGGACAGTGATCGACTGCGGGGCCCAGGCCACGTCGACCGGCCGGCCCAGTACGTCCAGCGCCTCGACGGTGCTGGAGCGGCCCGAGGGGTGCACGGTGACCCGGTCCCCGACGCGCAGCACACCCGAGGCCAACTGGCCCGCGTAGCCCCGGTAGTCGGGGTGCTCGGCGGTCTGCGGCCGGATGACGTACTGCACGGGGAAGCGCGCCGGGTCATCGGTCGGGTCGTGGGTGACCTGCACCGTCTCCAGATGCTCCAGCACGGTCGGCCCGCTGTACCAGTCCATGTGCGCGGA
Source organism: Streptomyces sp. NPDC006925 (assembly GCF_042869575.1). Taxonomy (NCBI): domain Bacteria; kingdom Bacillati; phylum Actinomycetota; class Actinomycetes; order Kitasatosporales; family Streptomycetaceae; genus Streptomyces; species Streptomyces sp. NPDC006925. Next base: position 11,914 of record NZ_JBIAGB010000015.1, on the reverse strand, counting down.
GGGTGCGACCACGTTGTCGCCCTCCAGCGCGGAGATCGGCACGGCGGTCACCTCCGGCACCCCGAGGGAGGTCGCGTACCGGGAGAACTCGTCCGCGATCGCGGCGAAGACGTCCTCGGCGTAGCCCACCAGGTCCATCTTGTTGACGGCCAGCACCACGTGCGGGACACGCAGCAGCGCTGCCACGGCGGCGTGCCGCCGGGTCTGCTCGACGACCCCGTTGCGCGCGTCCACCAGCACGACGGCCAGCTCCGCCGTGGAGGCGCCCGTGACCATGTTCCGGGTGTACTGCACATGGCCCGGCGTGTCCGCGAGGATGAACCGCCGCCTGGGCGTGGCGAAGTAGCGGTAGGCCACGTCGATGGTGATGCCCTGCTCCCGCTCGGCGCGCAGCCCGTCGGTGAGCAGCGCCAGGTCGGGTGCCTCCTGGCCGCGGGCCTCGGAGGCCCGCGAGACGGCTTCCAACTGGTCGGAGAGCACCGACTTGGAGTCGTGCAGCAGACGGCCCACCAGGGTGGACTTGCCGTCGTCGACGCTTCCGGCGGTGGCGAACCGCAGCAGTGAGGTGGCCGCCAGTGCCTCTGCGGCGTGGCCGGCTCCGGCTGTCGTACTCATCTCTAGAAGTAGCCTTCCCGCTTGCGGTCTTCCATCGCGGCCTCGGAGAGCTTGTCGTCCGCCCGGGTGGCGCCGCGCTCGGTCAGCCGGGAGGCGGCGATCTCCGTGATCACCTTCTCCACCGTGTCCGCGTCCGAGTCCACGGCGCCGGTGCAGGACATGTCGCCGACGGTGCGGTAGCGCACCAGGCGCTTCTCCACCCGCTCCCCGTCCGCCGGGCCGCCCCACTCGCCCGGGGCCAGCCACATGCCGGACCGGGAGAAGACCTCCCGGTGGTGCGCGTAGTAGATCGACGGGAGCGCGATGTCCTCCCGCGCGATGTACTGCCAGACGTCCAGCTCGGTCCAGTTCGACAGCGGGAAGACCCGCACGTGCTCGCCGGGGGCGTGCCGTCCGTTGTAGAGCTGCCACAGTTCCGGGCGCTGGCGGCGCGGGTCCCAGCCGCCGAACTCGTCCCGCAGCGAGAAGACCCGCTCCTTGGCCCGCGCCTTCTCCTCGTCCCGGCGTCCGCCGCCGAAGACCGCGTCGAACCGGTGCTCGCCCAGGGCCTCCAGCAGCGGCAGCGTCTGGAGCGGGTTGCGGGTGCCGTCCGGGCGTTCGCGCAGCGTGCCGGCGTCGATGTACTCCTGCACCGAGGCCACGAACAGCCGCAGCCCGTGCTCGGCCACCGTCTCGTCGCGGAACCGCAGCACCTCGGGGAAGTTGTGCCCGGTGTCCACGTGCAGCAGCCCGAAGGGCGGCGGCGCCGGGGCGAACGCCTTCAGCGCCAGGTGCAGCATCACGATCGAGTCCTTGCCGCCGGAGAAGAGGATCACCGGCCGCTCGAACTCGCCCGCGACCTCGCGGAAGATGTGCACCGCCTCCGACTCCAGCGCGTCCAGATGCGTCAGCGCGAAGGGGTTGTCGGTCTCCTCCGGTGCGCTCACCGCCGTGGTCATAGCACTCCCCTCTCCTTCAGCAGCGTGTGCAGGGCCGCGGCCGACTCCGCCACCTCGCGCCCGTGGGTGAGCAGGCGCAGGTCCGGGTCGGCCGGCTCCTCGTACGGGTCGTCGACCCCGGTCAGTCCCGTCAGTTCGCCGGCTGCCTGCTTGGCGTACAGGCCCTTCACGTCCCGCTCCGAGCACACCTCGACGGGCGTCGCCACGTGCACCTCCAGATAGGGGGTGCCCTCGGTCATGTGCCGCTTGCGTACCGCCTCGCGGCTGTCCGCGTACGGCGCGATCACCGGGACCAGCACGATCACGCCGTGCGAGGCCAGCAGTTCGGAGACGAAGCCGATGCGCTGCACGTTGGCGTCCCGGTCGGTCCGCGAGAAGCCGAGCCCGGCGGAGAGGAAGGTGCGGATCTCGTCCCCGTCCAGCACCTCGGTGCGGTGCCCCTCGCCGCGCAGCCGCTCGGCGAGCGCCGTCGCGACGGTTGTCTTGCCCGCGCTCGGCAGGCCGGTCAGCCACACGGTCGCTCCGCGCGCCCCGCTCATCGGACCCCCTCGGTCGTCCGTACGTCTCTCCGCGTCCGTCTCCTGTGCGTTCGCGCCGCGGCCCTCACAGGTGCAGCCCGCACTCGGTCTTGCCGCTGCCGGCCCAGCGCCCGGCGCGGGCGTCCTCGCCCTCCAGCACCCGGCGGGTGCAGGGGGCGCAGCCGATGGAGGCGTAGCCGTCGCTCAGCAGCGGATTGGTCAGCACGCCGTGTTCGGCGATGTAGTCGTCCACGTCCTGCTGGCTCCAGCGGGCGATGGGGGAGACCTTGACCTTCTGCCGCTTCTCGTCCCAGCCCACGACGGGGGTGCCCGCACGGCTCGGCGACTCGTCACGGCGCAGCCCCGTCGCCCAGGCGTCGTAGTCGCGCAGCCCCTCCTCCAGCGGCTGCACCTTGCGCAGCGCGCAGCACAGGTCGGGGTCGCGGTCGTGCAGCGCGGGACCGTGCTCGGCGTCCTGTTCGGCGACCGTCCGGCGGGGCGTGAGGGTGACGACCTCGACGTTCATGACGGCCTGGACGGCGTCGCGGGTGCCGATGGTCTCGGGGAAGTGGTAGCCGGTGTCGAGGAAGACCACCCGCACCCCGGGGAAGACCCGGGAGGCGAGGTGGGCCACGACGGCGTCCTCCATGGAGGAGGTGACGCAGAACCGGTGCCCGAAGGTGTCGGCGGCCCAGCGCAGCACCTCGGTCGCGTCGGCCGCCTCCAGCTCCCGGCCCGCCTGCTCGGCCAGCGGCCGCAGCTCGTCGGGGGAGCGGCGCCGGGCTATGTGCGCGGTGCTCATGAGTCGGAGTCCTCTCCGTGGAGACCGTCGGTGTGTGCACCGTCGTGGTGTGCCGCCCGCAGCCCGGAGGCCAGCAGTCCGAGGAACTTCAGCCGGAAGGCCCGGTTGCAGGCGGCGCACTCCCAGGCGGCGCCCTGGCCCCGGGGCGTCTCCAGCTCGCTGGGGCGCAGGTCCTCGTCCCCGCAGTAGGGGCAGTGGAAGGGTGCGGCACGCTCGCTCACTTGAGGTCCTCCTCCGCGGCGCGCGCCGCCCACTGGGCGAACCGCTCGCCCTCCTCGCGCTGGGCCTGGAAGGCGCGCAGGACGCGTTCGACGTAGTCGGGGAGTTCCGCGGCCGTGACCTTCAGCCCGCGCACCTTGCGGCCGAAGCCCGGGTCCATGCCCAGCGAGCCGCCCAGGTGCACCTGGAAGCCCTCCACCTGGTTGCCGTCGGCGTCGGTGACCAGCTGGCCCTTGAGCCCGATGTCGGCGACCTGGATGCGGGCGCAGGAGTTGGGGCAGCCGTTGAGGTTGATGGTGACGGGCTGGTCGAAGCCGGGGAGCCTGCGCTCCAGTTCGTCGATCAGCCAGGACCCGCGGCCCTTGGTCTCCACGATGGCGAGCTTGCAGAACTCGATGCCGGTGCACGCCATGGTCCCGCGCCGGAAGACGGAGGGCCGGGTCGTCAGGTCGAGCGCCTCCAGGCCCTCGGCCAGCGACTCGACCTGGTCCTCCGGAACGTCGAGCACGATCATCTTCTGCTCGACGGTGGTGCGGACCCGGCCCGAGCCGTGGGCCTCCGCAAGGTCGGCGATCTTGCTGAGCGTGCTGCCGTCGATCCGGCCCACCCGCGGTGCGAAGCCCACGTAGTAGCGGCCGTCCCGCTGCTGGTGCACGCCGACGTGGTCGCGCCACTCGCGGGGCGGCTGTGCGGGTGCCGGGCCGTCGGTCAGCTTCCGCCCGAGGTACTCCTCCTCCAGGATCCGCCGGAACTTCTCCGGTCCCCAGTCGGCGACCAGGAACTTCAGCCGGGCGCGGGTGCGCAGCCGCCGGTAGCCGTAGTCGCGGAAGATGCCGGTGACGCCCTCGTGGACCTCGGCGACCTCCTCCAGCGGCACCCACGCGCCCAGCCGCTGCCCCAGCTTGGGGTTGGTGGACAGCGCGCCGCCGACCCACACGTCGAAGCCGGGGCCGTGCTCGGGGTGCTCCACGCCGACGAACGCCACGTCGTTGATCTCGTGCGCGACGTCCAGCAGGGGCGAACCGGAGACGGCCGTCTTGAACTTGCGGGGCAGGTTGGAGTACGCGGGGTTGCCCACGACGCGCCGGTTGATCTCCTCGATGGCGGGCGTGCCGTCGATGATCTCGTCTGCCGCGATACCCGCGACGGGGGAGCCGAGGATGACGCGCGGAGTGTCGCCGCACGCCTCGGTGGTGGACAGCCCCACGCCCTCCAGCCGCCGCCAGATCTCCGGCATGTCCTCGATCCGGATCCAGTGGAACTGCACGTTCTGCCGGTCGGTGACGTCGGCGGTGCCGCGGGCGAACTCCTGCGAGACGTCGCCGATGACGCGGAGCTGCTCGGTGGTCAGCCGTCCGCCGTCGATGCGGACGCGGAGCATGAAGTACTCGTCGTCCAGCTCCTCCGGCTCCAGCACCGCGGTCTTGCCGCCGCTGATGCCGGGCTTGCGCTGGGTGTAGAGGCCCCACCAGCGCATCCGGCCGCGCAGGTCGGCGCTGTCGATGGAGGCGAAGCCGCGCTGGGCGTAGATCGTCTCAATGCGTGTCCGCACGTTGAGACCGTCGTCGTCCTTCTTGGTCTGCTCGTTGCCGTTGAGCGGCGTGAAGTGACCTGCGGCCCACTGGCCCTCGCCGCGGTGGCGTCCTGCCTTGCGGCGGGCGGGGGCTGCGGGGCGCTCGGAGGTGTCGGCCATGGCGGGGGATCCTTCGGGCAGGGGGCGCGGGCGACGCACGTCGGGCGGGTGTGCGGGCACGCCGGGCGGTCCCGCACTCGGGTGGAGCGGTTCAGGCGCCCGTACGCAGGGGTTTCGGCGCCGGTTCCGGGCGGCTCGCCCGCGACGATGAGGGCGGCGGCTGCGGATCGGCGGTGCCGGACCGGCGTCGGAGGACGCCGGGAGAGGGCTGTCGGAACGGCGGTGCTGTGACTGTCAGCCCGCCGGACAGATGGCGCTGGACACGCGAACGAGGTCGACGTGACGTCGACTCACCAAGGCGATTCCAGCGCGAGACATGGCGGAAGCCTTGCATGCGCGTCAGACGTCAGTCCACTGCCATCCGCATCCTGGACAAAAGAATCTCGTTTAATGAGATCGGCGAGGGTTCGGGCCTCACAGCAGCCCGGCGCCGCGCACGGCCAGGTGCGCCGCCAGGCCCAGCACGAGCGCGGCGGGAACGGCCGCAAGGCCCCGCAGCAGGGCCCGGCCCAGCGCCCGCCACGCACCTTCGATGCGTACCCGCCGCCATGCCGCCCGTGCGGCCAGTCCCGTCGCGGCGAGCGAACCCCCGGCGGCGAGCCAGCACCCCACCGAGAACCACGGCCCGCCCCGGAACGACAGCCAGGGGCCGAACGGCCCCGCCGCGAGGACGAGGGAGAACAGCAGAATCCAGGACCACGACACGCGGCCCACCCGCTCGGCGAGGAACAGCACCGGCAGGACCAGGAACACGGTCGCCAGCAGGCATCCCGCGGCCAGTACCGGCAGCGCGACCAGCAGCAGGACGGTCCCGTACAGGGTGTCGCGGAGGTCGACGGGATCGGCGAGCGCGGTCGAGGCGAACACCCACAGCGCCACGAGGGCGCAGGTGAGCGTGGCCGTACCGACCAGTACTGCGCGCCCGCGGCCGGCCCCGCCCGACGGAACCGGCCGCGGGCCCGCCGGCCGCGGCGGCACGGATCAGGCCCCGGGCCAGGGCCCCGGCGTCGGGACGTCCGGCTCCCGCTCCGTCTCCGTGCGGTACACCCGGAAGCCGCGGCGCTCGTAGTTGGCGCGGGCGTAGGCCCCGTCCCGGGAGCAGGTGTGCACCCAGACCCGGGTGGTGGGCCGGTGGCCCTCCCAGCGGTCGGCCAGGTCCCAGGCGCGTGCCGTGCCGAGGCTGAGCAGGTGCCCGCCGAGCCCGCGGCCGCGGAAGGCGGGCAGCAGCCCGAAGTAGCTGATCTCCACGGACCCCTCGGCGGCCCCGCTCGCGCCGTCCAGCTCGATGAACCCGGCGGGCGTGCCCCGGTGGTGGGCGACCCAGGTCTCGACCCCGGCGCGGTCGAGGAAGCCCTGCCACTGCGCGTACGTCCACGGCAGCCGGTCCACCCAGGTGGTGTCCCCGCCGACCGCGGTGTACAGGAACCTGCTGAACTCCGGGCTCGGCACCTCGGCGCGCTCCACCCGGACGGCGGCGGCATCCCCGGGCTCCCGCGCCGGTACCCGGTCCGCGGCCGAGGTCTGCTCCAGATACCAGGTGGTGACGTCGACGGTCGCACTCATGTGCCCAGCCAACCACGCCGGACCGGACGGCCTCACCCGGCCCCCTCAGCCGGACACCCTCTCCCGGCCCTCTCAGCCGGACACCCTCTCCCGGCCCTCTCAGCCGGACACCCTCTCCCGGCCCCCTCAGCGGAGCATGCGCAGCCCTCTGACCCGGTTGACCGCCGCGGCCGTCTCGAAGCGGCGCGGTGCGGCGAAATCCTCGTCCCGAATGCTGAGCAGCGGCCCGGTCGGGCCGTCCGCCAGCACCTCGTCCAGCAGATCGAGGGCCTCGGCCAGCGGGCGCCGGCCGTCCAGCAGCCCGCGCCGCACCATCAGCTCCAGCGCCAGCCCGATCCCGGTGACCTGGCGCGGATCGGCGATCTGCTCGACGGCCCGCAGGTCCACCTCGTGGTCGCCGAAGGTCAGCACGTCCTCGCCGCGGGCGCGGATCCGGGACCGTCCGCGGACCTCCGCGTCCAGGGACGCGGGATCGGGCACCCGCGCGACGACGCCGGGGAAGGACTCCGCCTCGGCGTGCCGCCCGGTGGGCACCGCCGCGATCGCGCGTGCCCGCTCGGTGACGTCCGAGGGCCGGTAGGCGTCCATCATCACGACCCGGTCGGCGACCTCCAGATAGTCCCCTGACCCGCCCATCACCAGCACGGTCGAGACGCCGTGGTCCCGGTGGAGAGAGCGGATGGTGTCCACCAGCGGGGTCAGCGGTTCGCGGTCCTTGGCGACCAGCGCCTGCATCCGGGCGTCCCGGATCATCAGGTTCGTGGCCGCGGTGTCCTCGTCGATCAGCAGGACCCGGGCCCCCGCCTCCACGGCCTCGCACAGCGAGGCGGCCTGCGAGGTGGACCCGGAGGCGTTCTCCGTGGAGAAGTCCGAGGTGTCCGAACCGTCCGGCAGATGATCGACGAACGCATGCACATCCACCCGCTCGACGCGGCGGCCGTCCTCGGCCCGCAGCTTCACCGTCTCGTTCCGCGAGACGACCAACTCGCGCCCGTCCCCCGGCACATGATCCCAGATGCCGGTCTCCAGGGCGCGCAGCAGCGTCGACTTGCCGTGGAACCCGCCGCCGACGACCAGGTTCACCCCCTCCGGCACGCCCATGCCGGTCACCGGACCCGCGTGCGGCAGCTCGATCGTCACCCGCAGCTCGGCGGGCGAGGCGAACGGCACCACACCGCCGCCCCCGGCCGGCCGGTCGTCCACCCCGCTGCGCCGCGGCAGCACCGCGCCGTCGGCGACGAAGCCGACCAGCCCGCGCCCCGCCAACGCGTCCCGCAGCGCCACGGAGTCCTCGACCGTCTCGACGAAGCGCTCGACCGCGGCCGCGTCCAACGCCGGGTGGCGCAGCGCCTGCTCGACCACCCCGGGCAGCACCCGGCACAGCAGCCGCTCGGCCTCCCGCGCGTCGATCCGCCGCCCGTGCCCCGGAAGGGCCGCGCCCAGCCGCAGCGTCACCGAGCCGTCCTCGCCGCTGACGGTGCACGAACTGCGCTCCAGCACCTCCTGGCCGCCCGCGTCCACCCGCAGCGCCCGCTCCCCGCGCACCGCACGCGCGGCCTGCCGCACGAGGTAGGAGGCGAGCGCGCGGCGCCGGGTGGCGGTCGTCAGCAGTTCGGGCGGGAGCGCGGCCAGCGGGCCCGGTACGTGCACCGCGACACGGGCCGGCGGCGCATAGGGGTCGGACTGGCCGCGCACCAGCTCCAGGGTCTCCCCGCCGGGCATCTCCCAGCGCCCCACCAGGCCCTTGTAGCGGCCGTACTGCGCGCCCTCCAACGTCCGCAGCTCGGCCGCCAGTCCGGTGCGCGGACCGTGCGGACGGTGCTCGCCGTGGTCGGGGCGGCCCGGACGGCCGCGCGGGGGACCGCCGTGTCCGTGGGCGCGTTGCCCGCCGCGCGGCCCTCCGTGGCCGCCGCGTCCATAGGACCGCCCGCCGCCGCGCCGCTGCCCGCCGGCTCCCGAGGACTGCTCCCGCACGCCGCTCGCCTGCCTTCCTGTGTCTCCGGCTGCTCTCCGTCGGCTGTGGTGCCGGCCGCCGGGTGTGCTGCGGCCGCCGACCGTGGCGCGGCCCCGGTGGCCGCCGTGCCGGGCACCGGGGCCGCGCGGAACCCGACGATACGGTGCCGAACCGACCGGGCCGAAACCTGCCCGCGGTTCGGCGGCGTCCGCGGTTCGGAGCCTCCGCGGATCGGTCCGCGATCGGTCCGCGGATCGGTCCGCGACCCGCCCGCGCATCGGCCCGCGATCGGTCGGGAGTCGGCCCCGGACCGGTGCGGGAGAGGGCCGGGACCGGTCCGAACCGGTCGAGGATCGGGAGTACCGGCCAGCACGGGCCAAGCATCCCCAGAAGGGGTCAAATTCCGGTACACACCCTCTTCTTGGAGAAAACGCCCATATTCTCTCGTTCTATGGGGCCGTTGCAAGGACGGCTTCCCTCGCCCCCGGCCGACCACCGGGACCACCGCGAGAGAGGGGGCACCATGTCCGCGCTGCGCTGGGCAGCCGCCCTCGGCAACGCCGACTGGCACTTGGCCGCGCCCCTGCTCGCCGCCCTCGCGACGGCCTGGCACACCGACATCGCCACCGTCACCACGGGCCTCGCCGCCTACTCGCTCGGCCAGGGGCTCGCGCTGCCGCTGTGGGGCTGGCTGGCCGACCGGTACGGGCCGGGCCGCAGCCTGCGCACCGGACTGCTGGTGGCGGCGGCCGCCTCCGTGGGCTCGGCGCTGTGCCCCGGCCCCGGCTGGTGGATCGCGCTGCGCGCCACCGCCGGTGCGGGCTTCGCCACCGTCATCCCCTCGGTCTCGCTCTACTACGGCTCCCTGCGGCCCGCGCAGGCCAGACAGCGCGCGTTCGCCACCCTCACCTCCGTCACCGCCGCCAGCGGCATCGCCTCGCCGGTCCTCGCGGACACCGTGCTGCGCTGCGGCTCGTGGCGGCCCGCGTTCGCCGTCATCGCCCTGCTCACCGCAGTGACCGTCTGCCGGATCCGGGCCGCCACCCGCGCCGCCCCCGTCCGAGTGGACATCGGCGGCGCGTACCAGGACCCGCCGGACGCCGTGCCGGGACGGACCTCCGTCGCGTACTGCACCGTGCTCGGCCTCGGCGCCGCCGAGGGAGCGGTGATGCTCGGACTGCCCGCCCTCCTCGCCCCCGCCCTGGCCACCGCCGGAAGCCAGGCATCGACCTCCGCCGTCCTGGTCATCTACGCGCTCGGCGTGCTCACCAGCACGCTGGTGCTGCGCCGCCACGCGCGCGTGTGGGGCCCCATGCGGCTGCTGGCCACCGGCGGGTCGATGGGCGTCACCGGCGCGCTCCTGGCCGCGCTGGTACCGGGCACGGCCGTCCTGATGCTGTGCGCCGCGCTGCTGGGGACCGCCTGGAGCTACCTCCACACCACACTGCAGACCTGGCTGCCCTGGCTGCTCCCGGCCCCGGCCCGGGGCCGCGCGGTGTCGCTCTTCTCGGCCTCGGCCATACTCTCCAGCTCCGCGACGGTCGGCCTGACCTCGTCCCTCCTCCAGGACGGGCGACATGCCACCGTCTTCGCCGCGGGCGGCATCCTGTGCGCCGCGCTCACCTGCTGGACGCTGTACGTCGCCCGCCGCTGGCAGTGACGTCGCGCGCGGTGCGGTGTGCGGAGCGACTCAGCCGGGGTCGCCGCCCGGCACCGGCGCACCCGAGGGCATGCCCGCGGCCACATACGCGTCGTAGCGGCCCCGCCAGTCGGTTGCCGTGCCGTCGTGCGGCCCGGAGGGGGTGCCGCCGGAGAGCAGCTTCACCAGCTCGTCCAGGCACACATCCCAGCCGGCCGCGTTCCGGGCGGCCGCCGACCGCGCCTCCAGCACGTCCGTGAGGGTGAGCACGCACCCCTCGCCGCGCCGGGTGAGCCGGAAGAGCAGTTCGTCGTCACCCCAGGTGTAGGAGAGCCGGTGGGGCGCGTCGAACTCCAGAACCGTGCCGGACTGGTCCTCGGCGTACGGATCGCCCGCGAAGTCGACCCGGCCGCCCACCGTGGGCTCCATGTGCACGGTCGGCGACGGGAACCAGGCCGCCATCCGGCCCGGCTCCGTCAGCGCCTGCCACACCTCCTGCACGCCGGCGGGGATCGCGCGCTCCAGCTGTACGGCCGGCTCCCCGTCCCGCTCTACGAAGATCCCCAGTTCCACGCTCATCCCAGCTCACGCCCTTCGCCTCGCCCGCTGCCGCGGCGACCGTCCCGCCGAGTCTCCCGCCGGGCCCGCGCGGCCGCCGCCGGTGCGCGCCCGTCCGGGGGACCGCTGTGCCCTTCGCCGGTCCTGCTGTGGCTGTCTGGGTGGCGAAGTTGCAGGTCAGAGGGGGGCTGGTTCGGAGTGCGCGGGATCGTGGGGAGGTGCCGTCGCGGAGCGCTGCGAGCAGGAGCTAGGTGGCGCCGGACGGTTCTGACCCGGTACCCGGGCCGCGCTCCAGGCCGGGGCGGAGCCGGTCATCCATTCCGGGAGGCAACAGGGGCACCCAGGCGCCGGAACGCCGGTCCGCGTCCCGTGCCGGGACCGGCGGGAGAGGCATTCCAAAGGACAGAAGGCCGTCAATCGGTCTCACATGAAGATCCAAAGCTCTGGTGGAGCAGACGTCGTCGCCCCCTCAGTCCTGGCGGCTCCTCCACAGACTGCGATGCTCGGCCACGCATGACGAGCCCCGTCTGAGCCATCATCTGCTGCATTCGGGCAACTCAGATTGAGAATGGGAAGGAACTCAGTACATCTGACGTGCCGAGGCCGAGGTCGAGAAAGGATCACTACGCTCCATTTACTCTCAGTGTCCCTACTCTCCTACGAAACGCAGAAACCTGTGGGGCCGCTGAAGGCATTTATGGCAGAGTGTGATCAACTCTTCCGCAAAATCCGCAGATATGATTTCCGGGCTGGCTCTTGCGTCGGAGATTTCTTTCAGGAGGGTTTCCACTTGAAGTCGGTTCAATATGGTATCCCCATATGGGTCCAAATGGCCGAGAATTGGGTATTTACCCCGATCCACACCGCTGAGAAGCGGGTCAAATTGAGCATCAGCAACGATCGACGCCACAAGGTCGCCTCTGGCTGACCTCACATCAACTTTAATCATCAGGGATCCAAATCTCGGGGCAGTCCTGGATGCATGGTAACCAACTCTCCATCCCGGCCATCGCGAATAATCGTGTAGATCTTCGTGGGGAGACCGTGTCTATCGGTTCCCACTATATTTTTTCCGTGATGAAGTATCGAATGTTCCCGGTTGCATCCTGATAGCGTCCGATGCGACCAGCGCTACCTGTGACCAATCTACCCAGATCTACGCCATCGTCGAATAGGGATTTCATTGCATCAGCTTCGGCGCCTCCCGGTGTATGGCGAGGAATGACGTGATCTCGGATGGAATAGGCGTCCTCGCCGCAGCCCGCGAGCCCCAACGGGTCGACCCACATCTGAGGGTTGTGCACGTACGTGTGGGGGTTAACCTCGAACTTTCGTGACGGTCTGCCGACGGAGTCGGCAGACCGTTCTTGCGTTCGGTGCTGATGGTGGGCAGGTCGGAGGCCCGGCTCTCGCGT
>NZ_JBIAGB010000014.1:144620-190670 GCF_042869575.1 Streptomyces sp. NPDC006925 | reverse complement strand
AGCGCGAGCAGCACGACGATGCCCGCGTCCACCCCGATGGGGAAGAACGGTGCGAACGCGCCGAAACCTTTCCGCTCGGCCAGCTCGCGGACCGCCGCGTAGGAGCCGGCGAAGCCGATCGCCGCGATCACCACGGCTCCCGCGACCACGACGGCGATCAGTATGCGGTGTATTCGGGTCAGTTGTACGCCCTGCACTGGAATTGTCCCCACCCTCGGAAACTGGCGGGCCCAGCCTGGCACATACGGCGGGCCGGAACGCGCGCGGAGCCCGGCCCTCGGGCGGAGGGCCGGGCTCCGGTGCGGTGCGGACGGGCCCGGTGGGATCCGGCGCTGCGGGAGCGGACGGCGCCGGCGGGGGAGCAGCCGGCTCCGGCGGGGGCGCGTGCGGTGCGCGGGTCCGGCGCCGGGGCGGGGTCACCCGAGGGCGGTCACCCGATGTGCTCGACCGCCGCCTTGGCGGCCTTCTCGGCGCGCTTCTTCACCTCGTCGGCGTCGGGCTTCTTGGCGTCCTCGAACCCGGCGCCCTCGTAGTCGACGGTGACCACGACATTGGCGGTGCGGGTCACCAGACGCTCGGCGCGGTAGTCGGCCGACTTGCCCTTGGCGTCCTTCTTCTCCGTCTCGTAGACGACCGAGACCGCCTGGTCGCCGATGCCGGAGGTGTCGGACTTCTTGAGGTCCTTGTTGTCCTTGCTGCCGGTCTTCTCCTCCACCTGCTGCTTGACATAGTCCGCGGCGCGCTTGTCGCCGGAGCCGATCGCCGGGTCGGAGTCGAAGCGCTTGAAGGAGAGCGTGAGCTGGCTGTAGTCGTACTTGTCCAGGCCGCTCCACAGGCAGCTGTTGGAGTCGTCGGCGTCTCCGGAGCCGACGCTCTTGCCCGAGTCGTCCTTGGTGCCGGGCACCAGGTCCTTCGCGGCCTTCTTGTCGAGGGTCTTGCAGGAGTCGGGCAGCTTCTTGTACTTCGCGGGCGCCACGGTGGGGGACTTGCTCGCGGAGGCAGAGGGGGTGTCGGACCCGTTGTCCTTGTCGGAGTCCGAGGAGCAGCCGACCACCAGCAGGACGGGGAGCGCCGCTGCGGCGCAGGCGACTGCGTTCCGCACGGTCCTGCTCCGTCGAGGGGCGTTGCGCGGGGCGTTTCGGTGCATGGTTCCTTCGCTTCCGGGGTCTTCACCAGTTGTGCCGAGCCGGGAGTGGCCGCGGTGCTGTCGGAACGGTACGCGGCGCCCGGCGCGGTGCGGGCGTTTCGCGGCACTTCCGCAGCGTGTGACTGCCCACAGGTGGCACGGGCCACAGTCCGGAGCGCCGCCGGGTGCGCGCGGGGCCGCGTGGGCCGCGGCGGATCAGTCCTCCTCGAACCGCCCGGCGAGCTGCTCGGCGAGTCGGCGTGTCTTCTGCTGGAGTTCGTGGCTGTCGGGGATCCGGTGCTTGTCGGTCACCCACTGGTCGTACTCGACGGTGGCGATCACGTTGGCCGTCCGGAAGACCAGGGTGATGTCCCGGTGCAGTCCGGAGTCGGCGGTGTGCAGGGCGTCGTCGAGATAGGCGGCGTCGCCGATGTCCTGAAGGGTGCGGGGCGCCACGTCCTCCTCCGCGGTGGAGGAGGGTGTCTCCGCGGGGGTCTTGTCCGGGTCCGCTGAGCTGTCCGGGTCGTCGTCCCCGGTGCTCTTGCCGCCGTCCTCCGCGGTGGGGGAGGCGTGTCCGTCGGGCGTCTTGCCGGACGGACTGCCGGAGGTGGGGCCCGGTGCGCCGCTGATCCCGGCCTTGCGCGCCTTCTCGCCGTAGAGCCGCTCGGCCTGCTCGTCGTCGCTGACCGACGGGTCGTAGGAGACCACCCGCTCGAACTGGACGGACAGGTGGCGGGTGCCGAGTGTGGTGGCGCTCTTCCAGCGGCAGCCCACGCTGCGGTCGGTGTCGTAGGTGGTGCTGGCCTCGCCCTCCAGGGGGTCGGGGCCGGTGCTGGGTGCGGCCGTGTTCTCCTCGTCGCCCCCGTCGCCCCCGTCGCCGGATGCCGCGGCGCCCGGGAGCATGTCCCGCAGGTGGCTCACGCCGACCGTGCCGCACGGTTCGGGGAGGCTGTCGTACTTGCCGGGGGCCGCGGCCGAGGGGGAGGCGGAGGCGCCGCCGGGCTTGCCGTCCTTGTCGTCCTCGCCTCCGGAGGAGCCGGTGCAGCCCGTGACCGTGCCGGCGAGCGCGAGGACGAGCGCGGCACTGGTCGCGGATGACGCGAGTCCCGCGCGCGTCGCATACCTCTTTGCCCTCCGCGGCACGGCTGGCCTCCTCGTTCGGGGTTGTCGTCCGGGTCCGGGGGTCTCTTCCGGGTCCGGGGGTGTCGTCCGGGGGTGTCGTCCGGGTCGTCCGGTTCGGGGTGTGCCCGCGAGGGGCGTTCCGCCGACGGGGTGACGGCACATGTCTACCGCACCTGCCGCTCGGACGTCCGGTTGCCCGGCCCCTATGGCGCGAGAAGTCAGTCTTTTCCCTTTCGCTGCTTTTCCGCTCCGCGGTGGTGCGTGCTCCCCCGGCCGGGTGCGGCGTGCGATCAACATCCCCCGAAAGTGGTGGAGTTGACCGGTACATCGGGCCCGTTGCGGGCATCTGATCGGACTACTTCGGGCCGAGTCGGGTAGCGGCCCTGCGAATCCATCGGAGGTTCGGCGGAAGGACAACGGGCAGACGTGAAGCAGCAGACGCAGGAGGCGACCGCCTCCCACGGGGGACCGACCGGGCGGCCGCGTACCGACCGGCTCGTGTTCGGTGTCACAGCGGTACTCACGCTCGCCTTCGTCGTCTGGGGAGCAGTCGGCACCGCATCACTCGCCGACGTTTCGCAGAAGATGCTGAGCGGCACGATGCACAACGGCGGCTGGGCCTTCGTGCTCGCCGCCACCGGTTTCGTGATCTTCTCGCTGTGGCTGGCGTTCAGCCGCTACGGCCGGATCACCCTGGGCAAAGAGGGGGAGGAGCCCGAGTTCAGAACGGTCTCCTGGGTCGCGATGATGTTCAGCGCGGGCATGGGCATCGGGCTGATGTTCTACGGGGTGAGCGAGCCGCTGAGCCACTTCAGCAACGCTCCGCCCGGTACGCATCCGGCCGACGACGCCGAGCGCATGGAGACCTCGCTGGCCACCACGCTCTTCCACTGGACGCTGCACCCCTGGGCGATCTACGCGGTCGTGGGCCTGGCCATCGCCTACAGCTGCTTCCGCCGGGGCAGGCGGCAGACGATCAGCGCGGTCTTCACCCCGCTGATCGGCGAAAAGGCTGCCAACGGCGGCTTCGGCAAGGTCATCGACATTCTGGCGATCTTCGCCACGCTCTTCGGCTCGGCCGCCTCGCTGGGGCTGGGCGCCCTGCAGATCGGCAGCGGGATGGAGGAGGTCGGCTGGGCGGAGAAGGTCGGTACCGGTGTGCTGGTCTCCATCATCGCCGTGCTGACGGTGGCCTTCGTGGCCTCCGCCGTCTCCGGCGTCGAGAAGGGGATCCAGTGGCTCTCCAACATCAACATGGTGCTGGCGGGGCTGCTCGTGCTCTTCCTCTTCGTGGCCGGCCCCACCATCCTGATGCTCAACCTGGTACCGACTTCGCTCGGCGGCTTCGTCGGCGACCTGCCGCAACTGGTCGGCCGCACCGACGCCAGCAGCGGCGAGGGCGTCGCGGACTGGCTCTCCAGCTGGACGGTCTTCTACTGGGCCTGGTGGATCTCCTGGACTCCGTTCGTCGGCATGTTCATCGCCCGGATCAGCCGCGGCCGCACCATCCGGCAGTTCGTCGGCGGCGTGATCCTGGTGCCCAGCGTCGTGAGCCTGGTCTGGTTCGCGATCTTCGGCGGTACGGCCATGAAGCTCCAGTCCGGCGGCGTGGATCTGGCCGGTGCCGCCTCCCAGGAGGCGCAGCTCTTCGGCGTGCTGCGGGAGTACCCGATCGCCGGTGTCACCAGCCTCGTCGTGATGATCCTGGTCGGCATCTTCTTCGTCTCCGGGGCCGACGCCGCCTCCATCGTGATGGGCACCCTCTCGCAGAAGGGGACGATGGAGCCCAGCCGCACGGTGGTCATCGTCTGGGGCGTGCTGACCGGCGCCGTCGGCGCGGTCATGCTGATGATCGGCGGCGGCGGTGACGAGGCGCTGGAAGGACTGAAGAACCTGACCATCCTGGTCGCGGTCCCCTTCACGCTGGTGATGGTCGGCCTGTGTGTGGCGCTGACCAAGGACCTGCGCCGGGACCCGGTCGTCATCCGCAGCGAGCGCGGCGAGGAGGCCGTCGGCAGCGCCGTCGTCGCGGGACACGAGCAGTACGGCGGCGACTTCGAGTTCCGGATCGGCCCGGTCGACCCCGGGGCACCGAAGCCGGCGGCCGAGACCCTGGACGCGGAGGTCGCCCGGGCCGTGAGCGAGGCGGAGCCGGCCGATCCCGGGGAGCGGAGCGGCGCCGATCGCGAGCGGGCCGGCGCTGATCGCGAGCGGGCCGGGAGAGGCGCGGGGACCCGGGACTGACCCCGGCCCGCGCCGCGCGGCCTGCGCGTCCCGTCACCGGTCGGCCGGTGGCGGGACGGGTGTCCTGTGGGGTGCCGGGGACCTGCGTGGCTCCGGTGCCCCGGAAGGTGCTGGTGTCCTGCGGGCGCCCGGGCGGTCAGGGCCACACCAGGCAGTACGCCTGGTGCCCCGCCTCGTGCAGCCGGTCGGAGAAGTCCTGCCAGCGGTGCAGGAGCTGGTAGACGTTGAAGGCGTCCTGCGGGCCGGCCCGGTCGGGGACCGTGGACCAGATGAAGGCGGCCGCGCCCACCGTCTCCTCGCCGATGCCGCGGAGCGGGTCGACGACCGTCATCGGGAGCTTGACGACCGCGTAGTCCGGGTGCAGGACGACGAGTTCCAGCGGGGGGACCCGGTGCAGCGGTATCCCCTCGATCCCCGTCAGCACCATGGCCGCCATCGTCTCGGGCTTGATCTTGGTGAACATGCCCTGGCCCAGCTCGTCCCCGCCCAGTTCCTCGGGTCGCATCGAGATGGGTACGCGTGCGGCCGTGGCACCGTCCGGTGCCCCGAAGTACTTGTAGGTCACCCCCACTCGGCCGCCACCCCTGCTGCTCCTGGTCTTCGCCGTGCTCCCGATACCCGCGAGGCCGCCGCCGTGCACCGTGCCGCTGCCGCTGGTGGTGCTGCCGGTGGCGCCGCCCGCCGTTCCGCTCTCGGACGGTGCGCCGCCGCCCGCCGTTCCCCCGTCCACCGCACCGCTGTTCGCGCCGCCGCCCGCCGCGGTTCCGTCCTCGGCCGCGGTGCGCCTGTGGCGCCCCTGGGCCCGCTCCGGGCCGGTCCCCGAGTGGCCGGGCTCCTCTCCCAGTCCGCCACCGCGATGCATGTCACCACCCGACTGCTCATCCGGGCCGCACAGCCGTCCCCGTGCGGCCCGATCATCGTGTCAGAGACCTCCCCGCCCCGCGGAGCGTGAAACGCCCCCGGCCCCCGGCACAGGGGGCTCTGACACCATGGCTTTCGTGACTTACTCCTACAGCGCCCCAGTATCGCAGTCGCTCTTCGACCGCGCCGCCGCCGTGACGCCAGGAGGCGTGAACTCTCCGGTCCGCGCCTTCCGCGGCGTGGGCGGAACGCCCCGGTTCATGGTGTCCGGTTCCGGTCCCTACCTGACGGACGCGGACGGCCGGGAGTACGTCGACCTGGTCTGCTCCTGGGGGCCGATGATCCTCGGCCACGCGCACCCCCAGGTGACGGAGGCGGTGCGCAAGGCCGTGGAGCGCGGCACCTCCTTCGGCACGCCCGTCGAGGACGAGGTGGCGCTCGCCGAGGAGATCGTGCACCGGATCGACCCCGTCGAGCAGGTGCGGCTGGTCTCCTCGGGCACCGAGGCGACCATGTCCGCGATCCGGCTGGCGCGCGGGTTCACCGGCCGCTCCAAGGTCGTCAAGTTCGCCGGGTGCTACCACGGGCACGTCGACTCGCTGCTCGCCGCGGCCGGGTCCGGGGTCGCCACCCTGGGCCTGCCGGACACCCCGGGCGTCACCGGGGCGCAGGCCGGCGACACGATCGTGCTGCCGTACAACGACCTGGACGCGGTCCGCGAGGCGTTCGCCGCGCACCCCCGGGAGATCGCCTGCGTGATCACCGAGGCGTCGCCCGGCAACATGGGCATCGTCCCGCCGCTGCCGGCGGCCGACGGGCGGCCCTCCTTCAACCAGGGGCTCGCCGACCTGTGCCGCGCCGACGGCGCGCTGTTCGTCTCCGACGAGGTGATGACCGGCTTCCGCGCCTCGCCGCACGGCTGGTACGGCCTCGACGGCGTCACACCCGATCTGATGACGTTCGGCAAGGTGATGGGCGGTGGCTTCCCGACGGCCGCGTTCGGCGGGCGCAAGGACGTGATGGACCACCTGGCACCGGCAGGCCCCGTCTACCAGGCGGGCACGCTGTCCGGGAACCCGGTCGCCACCGCGGCAGGGCTGACCCAGTTGCGGCTGCTGGCCGCCGACGGCTTCGCCGCGCACGGCGTGGTGGACGCCGCGGCCCGGCAGGTGCGGCAGCTCGCCACCGAGGCGCTGGCCAAGGAGGGCGTGGCGCACACGGTGCAGACGGCGGGCAGCATGTTCTCCGTCTTCTTCGGCGACTTCGGCGGCACGGGCGTCACCGACTACGCGGCGGCCAAGCGGCAGGAGTCCTTCCGCTTCACCGCGTTCTTCCACTCGATGCTCGCCCAGGGCGTCTACCTGCCACCCTCCGGATTCGAGGCGTGGTTCCTCTCCGCGGCGCACGACGAGCGCGCGCTGGAGCGGGTGGCCGACGCGCTGCCCGCCGCCGCCCGCGCCGCGGCCGAGGCGGTGCCGGCATGAGCGAGCGCCTGGACGGCGCGGCCCCCGCGGCCGGCGCCGACGACAAGACCGTCACCGTCGTGCACGTGATGCGGCACGGCGAGGTCGACAACCCCGAGGGCATCCTCTACGGGCGACTGGCCGGATACCACCTCTCCGACCTGGGCCGCCGGATGGCCGACCGGGTCGCCGAACACCTGGAGGGGCGCGACATCACCCGCGTGCTCGCCTCCCCGCTGGAGCGCGCCCAGGAGACCGCGGCGCCGATCGCCAAGGCCCACGGCCTCGACATCGGCACCGACGAGCGGCTGATCGAGGCGGGGAACGTCTTCCAGGGCAAGACCTTCGGCGTCGGCGACGGCGCGCTGCGCAAGCCGGAGAACTGGCGCCATCTGCGCAACCCCTTCCGCCCCTCCTGGGGCGAGCCGTATCTGGACCAGGTCGTCCGGATGCGGAGCGCGATCGAGCACGCCAAGGACGCGGCCCGCGGCCACGAAGCCGTCTGCGTCAGCCACCAGCTGCCGATCTGGATCCTGCGCAGCTTCGTCGAGCGCCGCAGGCTCTGGCACGACCCGCGGCGCCGCCAGTGCACGCTGGCCTCGCTGACCAGCTTCACCTTCCTCGGGGACCGCATCGTCTCGGTCGGCTACTCCGAACCGGCCCGCGACCTGGTGCCCGCGCATCTGCGGGCGGGAGCCAAGCGGCCCAAGGGCGCGGCCAAGGGCGCGCAGGGCCGGGGCGCGGGCGCCTGAGCCCACCGCCGCTACGCGGTGGGCCGGGCCGGCGGCCGACCTGCGCGGGAACCGGGTCCGCAGGGTCAGCAGGGGGGCGCGGAAGATCCCCCATACGAGCATGCGAAACTTTTCACATGAGCCAGATCCGCGCCTCCCGCCGCCGCACCGTCCTGCTGGCCGCCGGGATCGCCGCCGGTGCGCTGCTGCTGTCCGCCTGCGGCGAGGAGCAGACGGGTTCGTCCTCGGGCGACACCAAGTTCGTCCAGGGGACGGGGGAGATCACCAAGGTCCCGAAGTCCCGGCGCTCCTCGGTTCCCGACCTGGCGGGTCCCTCCGTCGACGGGAAGAAGCTGAAGCTCTCCGACTTCAAGGGCAAGGTCGTCGTGCTGAACGTGTGGGGCTCCTGGTGCAGCCCCTGCCGCGCCGAGGCACCGAACCTCGCCAAGGTCGCCCGGGACACCGAGGACCGGGGCGTCGCGTTCGTCGGCATCAACACCCGCGACCTGGACAAGGCCAACGCCAAGGCGTTCGAGCGGAACTACGACATCGACTACCCGAGCTTCTACGACCCCAGCGGCAAGCTCATCCTCAAGTTCCCCAAGAACACCCTCTCGCCGCAGGCCATCCCCTCCACCCTGATCCTCGACAAGGACGGCAAGGTCGCGGTGCGGGCCCTGAAGGAACTGAGCGAGAAGGAGCTGCGCTCCGCGCTCGACCCCCTGATCGACGCGAAGTGACCGCCCCATGATCTCCCTCGCGGCCACGGGAATGAACGGCACCGTCTACGGCGGCGCCCTGCTGCTGGCCCTGCCCGTCGCCCTGCTGGGCGGACTGGTCTCGTTCTTCTCGCCCTGCGTACTGCCGCTGGTGCCCGGCTACCTCTCCTACGTCACCGGGGTCAGCGGTACCGACCTGGCCGATGCCCGGCGCGGCCGGATGTTCCTGGGCGCGGGCCTGTTCGTGCTCGGCTTCACTGCCGTCTTCGTCTCCGGCGGCGCCCTCTTCGGCGGTTTCGGCGCCACTCTGCAGGAGCACCGCACCCTCATCTCGCGGGTGCTGGGCGGCCTGACGATCGTGCTCGGCCTCGCCTTCATGGGCGCTCTCGGCCCGCTGACCCGCTTCACCCAGCGGGAGGTGCGGATCCACAAGCGGCCCGCGATCGGGCTGGCGGGGGCGCCGATGCTGGGGGTGCTCTTCGGCATCGGCTGGACGCCGTGCATCGGGCCCACGCTCGCCGCCGTCCTCACGCTCTCCTCGAACCAGGCCAGCGCCGGGCGCGGTGCGTTGCTGACGGTGGCCTACTGCCTGGGCCTGGGGGTGCCGTTCGTCGTCGCCGCGCTCGCCTTCCGCCGTGCGCTGGGTGCGTTCGGCTGGGTGAAGCAGCACTACGCCTGGGTGATGCGGATCGGCGGCGGGATGCTCGTCGCCGTGGGCGTGCTGCTCGTCACAGGCATCTGGGACCGGATCGTCTACGAGATCACGGTCTGGTCGTCCGACTTCACGGTGGGGATCTGATCCATGAGCACGACCGGTACCGGCAAGGGGGCCGCCGAAGCGGCGGCCGACGAGGCCGGTGAGCCGACGGGGTCGCCCGAGGTCCGCGACAGTGCGGGCGCGGCGGCCGAGTCCGCGGCCGATTCCGGGAGCGAGCGCGCGGCCGCGGCCCAGCTCTCGACCGCCCCCGGCGAGGAGAAGCTGAACGTTCCCTCGCTCGGCCCGCTGGGCTGGCTGCGCTGGTTCTGGCGGCAGCTCACCTCGATGCGGGTGGCGCTGATCCTGCTCTTCCTGCTGTCGCTGGGCGCCATACCGGGCTCGATCGTCCCGCAGACGCCGGTGGACGCGCTCAAGGTCGAGCAGTTCCGTGCCGACCACACCACCCTCGCGCCGCTCTACGACAAGCTCCAGCTCTTCGACGTCTACACGTCGGTCTGGTTCTCGGCGATCTACATCCTGCTGTTCGTCTCGCTGATCGGCTGCATCGTGCCGCGCACCTGGCAGTTCGTCGGCCAGTTGCGTGCCCGGCCGCCGCGCGCCCCGCGCCGGCTGGACCGGATGCCGGTCTACACGACCTGGCGCACCGCGGCGGAGCCGGAGGAGACGCTGGTGGCGGCCCGCTCGCTGCTGCGGCGCAGGCGGTTCCGCACCCACCGGGACGGCTCGGGCGGGGGCGCGGTCGCCTCCGAGAAGGGCTATCTGCGCGAGGTGGGCAACCTTCTGTTCCACATCGCGCTCATCGTGCTGCTGCTGGCCTTCGCCTCGGGGCAGCTGTTCAAGTCCGAGGGGCGCAAGCTGATCGTGCAGGGCGACGGGTTCTCCAACGTCCTCACCCAGTACGACGACTTCCAGTCCGGCTCGCTCTTCGGCGCCGACATGCTCGACCCCTTCGCCTTCCGGCTGAAGGAGTTCCACGCCACCTACGAGGAGAGCGGCCCCAACAAGGGCACCCCGCGCGACTACCGCGCCGACATCGCCTTCGCCAAGGGCGCCGACGGTACGGAGCGGGACGAGACCATCAAGGTGAACCATCCGCTGAAGGTCGGCTCGTCCAAGATCTACCTGATCGCCAACGGCTACGCGCCCGTGGTCACCGTCAAGGACGGCAAGGGCAACATCGCCTACCGCGGCCCGGTGCCCTTCCTCCAGCAGGACAACAACCAGACCTCCAGCGGAGTGGTCAAGGTCACCGACTACCTGGACGCGAAGGGCCGCAAGGACCAGCTCGGCTTCCAGGGCTTCTTCGTCCCCGACTTCCAGCCGAGCAGCGGCACCATGTTCTCCCAGTCGCCGAGCCTGAAGAACCCGGCGATGTTCCTGACCGCCTACCACGGCAACCTGGGTGTGGACGGCGGACCGGCGCAGAACGTGTACCAGCTGAACACGGACAACATGACGAAGTTCAAGGACAAGGACGGCGGTCCGTTCGCCGAGAAGCTCGTCCCCGGCTCCACCATGAAGCTCCCGAACGGTGCCGGGAGCCTCACCTTCGACGGCGTCAAGAAGTGGGCGAACTTCCAGGTCTCCCACCAGGTGGGCAACGGCTGGGCGCTGGGCGGGGCGCTCGCCGCCATCGCGGGACTCGCGGGTTCCCTGTTCATCCAGCGCCGCCGGGTGTGGGTGCGGGCCTACGCCGCCGGTGACGGGCACACGGTCGTCGAGATGGCCGCACTCGGCCGCAGCGAGTCGGCCCGGCTGCCGGACGAACTCGCCTCGCTGGCCACCGATATGCAGGCCGTGGCCCCCGTCGCGGCCGAGTCCCCCGCCGCGGACGCCGCGGGCGAGGGCGCCCCGAGCGCGGACGCCGCGTCCGAGGATGCCGCCGCGGACGGCGCCGCCGCGCCGGACTCCGCCGATCCTGCTGAAGCCCCCGAAGGAGCAGGCAAGTGAACCTCCTCGCAGCCGAGCCGAACGAGCAGCTCGCGCACGTCAGCAACTATCTGATCTATTCGGCGATGGCCGTCTACGTGCTGGCCTTCTGCGCCTACATCGCCGAATGGACCTTCGGCTCCCGCAGCAAGGTGGGCCGCACGGCCGCCGCGCTGACGCGGAAGGACCCCGTGGACGCGGCCGTTCCCGGTCAGCAGCCCGGCGCAGCCGCGCGGAGCGCGGAGCAGGGCGGCGGTACGGCGGTGCTGGAGAAGCCCGCACCGCCGAAGATCGTGACCCGCTCCAGCAGCGGCCGGCGCGGCGACCTGCCGGACGGCCCCGGAGCCGCGGCGGGCGACGAGCAGGGCGACACCTACGGGCGGATCGCCGTCTCGCTGACGGTGCTCTCCTTCCTGCTGCACGTCGCCGGGGTGCTGACCCGCTCGCTGTCGGTGCAGCGTGCCCCCTGGGGCAACATGTACGAGTTCTCGACCGCCTTCTCGATGGTGGCGGTCGGCGCGTACCTGGCGCTGCTGTTGGCGAAGAAGAACGTCCGCTGGATCGGGCTGCCGCTGGTCACCACCGTCCTGCTGGACCTGGGGCTGGCCGTCACCGTCCTGTACACGGACAGCGACCAGTTGGTGCCCGCGCTCCACTCGTACTGGCTGTGGATCCACGTCTCGCTCGCCATCACCTGCGGCGCGCTGCTCTACCTCGGCTTCGTCGGCTCCCTGCTCTACCTGTTCCGGGACGCCTACGAGACGCAGCTGCTGGCCGGGCGCAAGCCCGGCGCCGTGCGGTCCTCGATCATGGAGCGGCTGCCCTCGGCGGCCTCGCTCGACAAGTTCGCCTACCGGATCAACGCGACGGTCTTCCCCTTCTGGACCTTCACCATCGTGGCGGGCGCGATCTGGGCGGGTGACGCCTGGGGCCGCTACTGGGGCTGGGACCCGAAGGAGGTCTGGTCGTTCATCACCTGGGTCGCCTACGCTTGCTATCTGCACGCACGCGCCACTGCGGGTTGGAAGGGACGCAAAGCGGCATATCTCGCACTTCTCGCTTTCGCCTGTTTCCTTTTCAACTATTACGGTGTGAATATCTTCTTCAACGGCAAGCACTCGTACGCGGGTATCTGAGGGGCCCGACCCCCGCGTCCGGGGTGAAGGTGGAGCTATGAGCACCGAAGGCCTGGCAGGGACCACCGCGTACGGCATCCCGTACGGCATGGCGCGGAGCGGTCCCGGCGGCGCCGCCCACACGATCGGCTTCGAGCTGGCGTTCCCGCATCCGCTGGAGAGCGTGTGGGCGGCGGTCGCCACCCCCGCCGGGCTGCGTGGCTGGCTCGCGGCGGCCGACCCCTTCGAACCCGGCCCCGGCGGCGCGGTGACCCTGCACTGGTGGAACGGGGAGCCCGCCGCGGGCGCCGACGGCCCGCAGGAGCTCGCCACCCCCGGGCGGATCACCGCCTGGTCGCGGCGCCGGCTGGCGGAGTACACGGTCGACGCGCGCGGCTCCTTCGGCTTCACCCTGCGCGGGTCCGTGGACGACGACCACACCCGGGTCCGGTTCCGCAACGACTTCACCGCCGACGCCGGGCGGCTCCACGAGGTCCTCGCCCGGTGGCACGAGCACTTCGAACTGCTCCAGAACGAGCTGCGCGGACAGCCGACGGACTGGGCGGCCCGGACGGCGGAGCGCTTCACGGCCCTCCGGGACGACTACGTGCGGCGCTGCTAGCGCGGCCGCGTGCTGTTCCGCGCGCTGAGGCGCCCGTCGGCGCGACTCCGCGCGCTCCCGCTGTCCGGGAGGGGCCCCGCGCGCACTCCCGCTGTCCGGAGCGTGGCGGACCTCCGGAGCGGAGCGCCCAGAGGCCGCCGGGAAGGACCGGCCCCGACGGTTCAGCCGTCGTCGCGGTCCTTGCGGTGGGGCAGCTCGTCCTCGTCGCGCGGGGACTCGCGGCGCTGCTCCGGGGTGGGGTCCGGAGCCGGTTCCGGGGCCGGTTCCGGGGCCGGAGGCGCGTCGGAGGAGGAGTCCGGACCGGGCGCCGTGGGCTCGTTCAGGGACTTCAGGAAGTCCGGGTTGTCGTCCGGGGCGACCCAGCGCCGCTCGTCGGGGCGGGTCGCGCCATAGGGCGCGTTGCGCCGCGGCCGGCCGACCGCGAACCAGGCCACCGGCCCCAGCAGCACCTGCCCGAACAGCAGGATGATGATGACCCACGCCACCTTCGGCAGCTTGCGGACCTCGTTCTCGGGCGTGTTGAGGCAGTCGATGAACGCGTAGATCCACACGGCCAGGATCAAGAGGAACGGGAGATACCTGAGCACGCGGAACGCCCCCTGGGTGCGAGATGCCGCTGGACGGATGCGGGGTGCGGGTACCCGCTCGGCGGGTTCCCACGAGCCAAGCGTAATGGCCCCGGCGCGGCCCCCGGCGCTCAGGGCGCGGGCATCGGGGAGGATACTGAGACGTATGGCATACGACGATCTCCGCTCGCTCCTGCGAGCACTGGAGCGTGACCGCGACCTGGTGCGGGTCAAGGCCGAGGTCGATCCCCATCTGGAGGTCGGGGAGCTCGTCGACCGGGTGAACAAGGCGGGCGGCCCGGCACTTCTGTTCGAGAACGTCAAGGGTTCGGACCTGCCCCTGGCGATGAACGTCTACGGCACCGACCGCCGGCTGCTCAAGGCGCTCGGCCTGGACTCCTACGACGAGATCGGCGCGAAGATCGGCGGTCTGCTCAAGCCCGAGCTGCCGCAGGGCTTCGTCGGCTTCCGGGAGGCGTTCGGAAAGCTCGGCGCGATGACGCACGTCCCGCCGCGGAAGGTGAAGGACGCGCCCGTCCAGGAAGTCGTCCAGCAGGGCGACGAGGTGGACCTGGAACGGTTGCCCGCGCTGTTCACCTGGCCCGAGGACGGCGGCTCGTTCTTCAACCTGGGCCTCACCCACACCAAGGACCCCGAGACCGGCGTCCGCAACCTGGGGCTCTACCGGCTCCAGCGGCACGACCGCCGCACCATCGGGATGCACTGGCAGATCCACAAGGACAGCCGCAACCACTACCAGGTCGCGGCGCGGCGCGGCGAGAAGCTGCCCGTCGCCATCGCCTTCGGCTGCCCGCCCGCCGTGACCTACGCCTCCACCGCACCGCTCCCCGCGGACATCGACGAGTACCTGCTGGCGGGCTTCCTCCAGGGCAAGCGGGTGGAGATGGTGGACTGCAAGACCGTCCCGCTCCAGGTGCCCGCCGCCGCCGAGGTGGTGCTGGAGGGCTGGCTGGAGCCGGGGGAGCTGCGCCCGGAGGGCCCGTTCGGCGACCACACGGGCTTCTACACGCCGCAGGAACTCTTCCCCGCGCTGACCATCGACTGCGTCACCACCCGGAAGCGGCCGCTGCTCCAGTCCATCGTGGTGGGCCGCCCGCCGACCGAGGACGGGCCGCTGGGCCGGGCCACGGAGCGGTTCTTCCTGCCGCTGCTGAAGGTCATCGTGCCCGACATCGTCGACTACCACCTGCCCGAGTCCGGCGGCTTCCACAACTGCGCGATCGTGGCCATCGACAAGCGCTACCCCAAGCACGCGCAGAAGGTGATGCACGCCGTCTGGGGCGCGCACATGATGTCGCTGACCAAACTCATCGTCGTGGTCGACAAGGACTGCGACGTGCGGAATCTGCACGAGGTCTCCTGGCGGGCGCTCGGCAACGTGGACTACGCACGCGACCTCACGGTGGCCGAAGGCCCCGTCGACCACCTCGACCACGCCTCCTACCAGCAGTTCTGGGGCGGCAAGGCGGGCATCGACGCGACCCGCAAGCTGCCCGAGGAGGGGTACACGCGGGACGGCGGCTGGCCCGGGATGATCGAGTCGGACCCGCGGGTGGCCGAGCTGGTCAGCCGCCGCTGGAAGGAGTACGGCCTGTGAGCGGGACCGGTGCCCGGCCGCGGGCCGGGGAAGGGCACGCGGCGGCCCGGCCGCGGACGGTGCGGCCGGCCCGGTGGCGGGCGGCCGCGGGAGCGAGCGAGGGGATGTTGTGAGCAGCACGGCTGAGGGCGTACTCGGACCGGGGCCGGGGGCCGATGTCGGCCGCGTGCGGGCCTTCCTGCGGCTCGTCGTCATCGAGCACTCGGTCTTCGCGCTGCCGTTCGCCTACATCGCCGCGCTCTCCGCGATGTTCCGCGAGAGCCGCAGCATCCACTGGTGGCAGCTGTTCCTGGTGACCGTCGCCATGGTGGGGATGCGGACGTTCGCGATGGCCGCCAACCGGATCATCGACCGCGAGATCGACGCCCGCAACCCGCGCACCGCCGGCCGGGAACTGGTCACCGGTGCGGTCTCGGTCCGGACGGCCTGGACGGGCGCCGTGGTGGCGCTCGCGGTCTTCCTGGGCGCGGCAGCGCTGCTGAACCCGCTGTGTCTGGCCCTGGCGCCGCTCGCCGTGCTGCCGATGGTGGTCTATCCGTACGGGAAGCGCTTCACCGACTACCCGCACGCCATCCTCGGGATCGCCCAGGCCATCGGGCCCATCGGCGCGTGGATCGCGGTCACCGGCGCCTGGTCGTGGGAGGCCGCGGTGCTCGGGCTGGCCGTGGGCATCTGGATCGGGGGCTTCGACCTGATCTACGCCTGCCAGGACGTGACGGCCGACCGCGCCAACGGGGTGCGGTCCGTGCCGGCGCGGTTCGGCACCGCGGCCGCGCTGCACGCCACCCGCGCCGCACATCTGGTCACCGTCGGCCTGCTGGTCGCCTTCGGGCTGCTCACCCACGCGGGCGTGTTCTTCTGGCTGGGCCTGGTGATCGTCGCGGGTGCCTTCGTCTACGAGCACACCCTCGTGCGCCCCCGCGACCTCTCCCGCCTCAACCGCGCCTTCTTCCAGGTCAACAGTTTCATCGGGATCGCCCTGTTCGGGTGTGCCCTGCTGGATCTGGCGGTGCGCGGGCTGGGCCTCTGACTACCCTGCCCCTCTACCGTCGGGAGCAGGGAAGGGAGAGCGTCGTGCCGATCTCGGAGACCGACCGCCTGCACTCGCAGCTCAGCCGGCTGGAGGACCAGTTCCCTGGCTTCCGGTCGGAGATCGTGGGGGGCGCCATCGTGCTGCGCCCGGTCAGGCCGTTCCACGGTGAGACGATCCGGCTGCTGGAGAACATGCTGGTGGCGCAGCTCGGAACGGAGTGGGCCTGCATCTCGGACGTCGCCTTCGTCTTCTCCGACGCCGACGAGCTGTGCCCCGACATCGCGCTGGTCCCGCGGGCGGAGGCGGACCGCAACCTCAGCGCGTACCCGCCGGACCTGATCGAGCTGGCCGTGGAGGTCGTCTCGCCCAGCAGCGTCCGGCACGACTACGTGGTCAAGGACAGGCTGTACGCGCAGCGCGGGATCGCCCGGTACCTGATCTTCGATCCGTACCGCGCCGAGTGCACCACCCTGTGGCACCCGGGCCCGGACGGCTACCGGGGCCGGGACGTGATCCCGTACGGCAAGCCCGTCGAGCTGGCCCTGGAGATCGGCGAGGTGCGGATCGAGACGGACGAGCTGCCCGTCGACCGGGAGACCCGCACCCAGCACCCCGGCGTCTGACGCGCCCCCGGTCCCGGCCGGGGTCTCAGTGCCAGGCGGGCTTGGCCTCGCCCAGGGCGCGGGGCTCGGCGGTGAGGCGGGCGGCGAGGACGCCGCCGATCAGGCCGAAGAGGTGACCCTGCCAGGAGATGCCGGAGTCGGTGGGCAGGACGCCCCACAGCAGGGAGCCGTAGAAGACGGCGACGACCGTGCCCAGCGCCACGTCGGTGATGCGGCGGTCCACGAAGCCGCGGGCGACCAGATAGCCGAAGAGGCCGAAGATCAGCCCGGAGGCGCCCGCGGTGTTGCTGCCCGCCGGAGCGATCAGCCAGACGCCCAGACCGCTCACCACGACGATGATCGCGGCGACGGCGAGGAAGCGCCCCACCCCGCGCAGCGCCGCGAGGAAGCCCAGCACCAGCAGCGGCAGTGTGTTGGCCATCAGATGCTCGAAACCGAAGTGCATGAAGGCGCTGGGGACGACGTCCACCAGCTCCCCGACGCGCCGCGGCTGGATCCCGAACGTGTCCAGCGCGTTGCCCGACGCCTGGTCCACGGCCTCCAGCACCCACAGCAGCGCCACCCAGGCGACGATCAGCTTGCCGGCCGCCATCGCTCTGGCGCCGCCGGAGCCGTCCGAGCCCTTCGCCATGCCCGCCTCCTTCACGAGGAGCGTTCCCCCGCACAACCTCGTCCGTGTCCCGTCACGCTGTACAACGGCCCAGGGCGTGTCGGCGGTTCCCGGCTCGCCGACCGGCCCGGTCCGGGACGGTCCCGTTCCCGGTCCCGTTCCCGGCCCCCCGTTTCCGGCCTCGGCCTCCCAGGATGGCCTCAGATGCCGCCCGTGCCCAGAGCGCCGTACATCACGGCGGCCAGCAGGTCCTGCGGCTCCAGCTCGCGCACCCCGTCCGGGGCCCGCACGGTGACGGCGTCGCCGCTGCCGAAGTCCATCCGCAGCGGGAGGTGCACCTCGCGCGCCTGCTTCCCGCCGAGGAACTGCTCCAGGTCGAGCGTGAGCCCGGTGAGCTGGCCGCGCCGGATCTGCAGATCGGCACTGACGGTCTTGTCCGGGACCTTCTCCGGGTCGAGCCGGGCGCCCAGGGCCGCCAGCGCCCGCGACAGGTCCGGCGCCGCCCGGCGCGCGGGCATGGAGACCGTCACATGCTCGGCACCGCCGTACTCGCCCGCCGTGCGGAAGCGGGCGTGCTCGCCCAGCGTCTTCTCCAGGCCGCGCAGGAACTCGCGCTCGGACTCGCCGTTGAGCGCGCGCCCGGCGGCCGTCGCGCGGCCCAGCCGCTTGCTGGTCTCGTCGGTCTGCCGGGAGTCCGGGGTGCCGTGCTGCTCCGCCTCGCCCCGCTTCCCCGCCCGGCGCTCGTCGCGCTTCTCCTCCGCGGTGATCTCCTGCGCGGCGCGTGCGAAGTCGTCGAAGGACTCCGGGTCGACCTCCACCCACCTGCCCTTGAGCGCGTCCTTGGCCGAACGCAGCGTCACGGGCAGGTCCTTGGCCAGCGAGACGATGCGGCGGGCCCGGTGCCGGTCCTCCTCGGAGCCGCCGGTCTGCGCCACCAGGGAGCGCAGGTTCATCCGGACGTAGAGCTTCTCCTCCACCGACTTGGCGGCCAGCACGTCCTTGCCGCCGAAGTTGACGGCCGCCGCGAAGCGCAGCCGCTCGGAGCGGTTCAGCTCCTTGAGCGGGGTCTCCTCGCGGTCCGAGCCGACGGCGAAGGTGAGTTCGCCGCGGGTCAGCAGCCGGGCCTGCCGCCGGAGCGAGCCCTTGCCGCCCGCGGCCCGCAGGAACTTCTGGGCGTCGGCGCGGCTGCCGTCCACCGACACCAGCACCGAGGCGGCGGGCTGCTCGCCCAGCTTCTCGAAGGCGTGCTTGACCTTGAGTCCCGTGGTCACCTTCTCGGCCATGGAGCAGCCGGCGACGGCGACGGCCAGTACGGACGCGCAGAGTGCTGCCGCTGTGGTGTGGCTTGGACGGGAGACACGCATGACGCAGAGCGTACGCGTCCTCGCGTCCCCGCCGGAGCCCGCGAGCCGGGACGTAGGGTCGGGGACGTGAGTGACATGGCACGGGTCCCCTGGGTGGTGGGCGTCTCCGGGGCGTCCGGAACGCCCTATGCGGCGGCGGTCGTCCGGGCGCTGCTGGAGGCGGGTGAGGACGTCGACCTCGTCGTCAGCCGCGCCTCCCGGCTGACGATCCTCGACGAGACGGGGCACCCCTTCCGCGACGCCCATGCGCAGGACGACCTGCGCCGCTGGCTGGACCGGGGCGCCGACGGCAGCCCGGACGCGTTCGCGACGGACCCCGCCCGGGTGCGGCACTGGTCCCCGGGCGACCTGGCCGCCGGGCCCTCGTCCGGCTCGTACCCGGTGCGGGGCATGCTGGTGGTGCCGGCGAGCACCGCATGCGTCGCGGGGGTGGCGCTGGGGCTCTCCAAGGACCTGCTGCAGCGCGCGGCCAGCGTGACGCTCAAGGAGCGCCGTCCGCTGGTCGTCGCCGTACGGGAGACGCCGCTGAACGGTCAGACGCTGCGCCATCTGGTGACGCTGGACGAGGCGGGAGCGGTGGTGCTGCCCGCGTCCCCGGCCTTCTACGCGGGGGCCCGGCACATCCAGGACCTGGTCGACTTCGTCGCGGGGCGGGTGCTGGACGCGGCCGGGGTGGAGCACAAGCTCTACCGGCGCTGGGAGGGGCACCTGGGGGGCGGAGCGGGCGGCAGCGACCGGGATGCGGGAGGTACCGGCCCGGGCGGTACGGGCCCGATGCCTTAGATTCGTTCTCCGGACTACTACATACAGGAGGCAGCGGCATCCATGGACGCGGTGGACAGGCAGCTCATCCAGGCGCTGCGGGAGAACGGCAGAGCCTCCTACGCCGAACTGGGGCGGCTGGTGGGTCTGTCGGGGCCGAGTGTCACCGACCGGATCAACCGGCTGGAGGCCGCCGGGGTGATCACCGGGTACCGCGCGACGGTCGACGCCTCCTCCTTGGGGCTGGGGGTGACGGCGCTGATCGGTATCCAGCTCTCCGATGCCACCGACCACGAGGAGGTGGCCACCCGGCTGCGGGACCTCCAGGAGGTGGAGGACTGCTGGTTCATCGCGGGCGACGACTCCTACATGCTCAAGGTGCGGGCCGGTGACGTGGACGGCCTGGAGCGCACCATCCGCCGGCTGTCGGGCACCAAGGGCGTCTCGCGGACGCGGACGACGATCGTGCTGTCGACCAAGTGGGAGAACCGGGTCGGTGAGCTGCCCGAGGAGTAGCGGCGGGCG
Organism: Streptomyces sp. NPDC006925; assembly: GCF_042869575.1. NCBI lineage: Bacteria > Bacillati > Actinomycetota > Actinomycetes > Kitasatosporales > Streptomycetaceae > Streptomyces > Streptomyces sp. NPDC006925. The sequence continues at coordinate 170,919 of NZ_JBIAGB010000014.1, read as the reverse complement.
GGCCCTGGCGTAGTGTCGGGCCGGACGTGCGAATCATGACGGACACGGACCGAGGCGGGCAGGTGGCGCGAGGAATGGACGCGGCGGACATCGAGCGGAAGGTCCGCTCCGGCGAGCGGTTGAGCCGGGCGGACGGCATCGCCCTGTACGACTGCGACGACCTGGCCTGGCTCGGCGGCCTCGCGCACCAGGTGCGGACGCGGCACAGCGGTGACACCGCCCGGTTCGCCGTCCACCGGTCGCTGGAGCTGACGGCGGACACCGGCGAGGCCATCGGCCGGGCCACCCGGTGGGCCGCCGAGGGCGTCACCGAGCTGCGGCTGACCACCGGCGCGGCCGGCTGGAGCGGCCTTCCGGGTGCGGTGCGCGCGCTGCGGGACGCGCTGCCCGCCGAGGTGGCGCTCACCGCGTGCACCGCCGCCGACATCGCCGGCTTCGGGGCCGAGCATGCGGACGGTGCCTCCGGGGTGCTGGACGCGCTGGCGGAGGCCGGTTCGGACGGGCTGTGCGCCGAGGGCCCGGTGGAGACGGCCGCGGAGGCGGAGCTGTCCTGGGAGGAGCGGGCGCGGGTGCTGCGGCTCGCGCACGGCAAGGGGCTCGCGGCTCCCTGCACGCTGCGCTACGGGTCGGTCGCGGGCGCCGCCGAGCGCGCGGACTTCGTCGACCGGCTGCTGCGGCTGCGTGAACTGCAGGACGAGACCGGCGGCTGCCAGGTCTTCCTGCCGCTGCGCCGCGACGTGCCGCAGAGCGCGACCGGCGCGGAGATCCTCACGACGTTCGCGGTCTCCCGGCTGCTGCTGGACAACGTGCCGCACGTGGCGGTCGACTGGGCGCTGCACAGCGTGCAGACGGCGCAGCTGGCGCTCCAGCACGGTGCGGACGAGATGGCCGGCCCGGTGGTGGACGGCGAGCAGGCGCAGGGCGGAGGACACAGCGAAGGAGAGGGCGACGCGCTCACCCGCGAGGACCTGTTGGACCTGATCACCGACACGGGCTTCCGCCCCGTCCAGCGCGACGCGCGCCACCGGGAGCTGCGCAGTTTCCCGGGCCCGGACCCGCAGCGCCGCGAGACGCCGCAGCCCATGCGGGTGTGAGACGCGGCCGGGCGGCGAGGCCGTGCGACCGGTGGCGCCCGTCTCCGGGGGTGACGAAGATCGCCTCGTGGCCTGTGCTTGACTGGTGAGGAACCGCGAATCGCCCGAAAGCATGGAGAACCCACGTGAGCAGCAGCACTTCGCACGCGACGCTCCGCTACACCACCATGCGGCTCGGCATCTTCGTCGGCTGCCTGGTCGTCGTCGGACTGCTGACGCACTTCGGCGTCATCCCCTCCGGAGTCGGTGACTCGAACCCGATCTGGGTGGTGCTCCTGGCGCTCGTCGTCTCGGCGCCGCTCAGCTATGTGCTGCTGCGCAACCAGCGGGCCGCGATGTCCGAGCAGGTCGTCCACGGCGTGAGCCGGGCCAAGGAGCGGTTGGCGGCCAACCAGAGTCAGGAGGACGAGCCGCAGGCGACGCCGTCACAGGCGTCGTCGAAGGCGTCATCGCAGGCAGAGCCGAGGACGGGCTCGGCGTGACGGGCCGAGCGGCTCTGTAACCCTCCTCACATCGCTGTCGGCGCCCCACCGGGAATGACCTTTCCCCGGTGGGGCGTTGAGCTTTTCCGTACCTGCCCCCCAAAGCAATGCTTTGGGTAAGCCAAAGACGGAGTGTTAGCGTGACGGCCATGACGAACGCAGCCACCACTTCCGACGCGCTCCTGGGCCGCCCCGGCCCGGCGCTCGTGGCGCGGCTGCATGTCGATCTCTGCCGCTGCATGTCGGCGACCTGTCGCTGACAGCGCGGCCGGACCATACTCCGGCGCGACCGCACAGTCCCGCGACCGCATCGCCCTGCGCACCTCCGCGCGCGATGCCCTTTCCCAGAGTCCGCTTCCAAGAGTCCGCTTCCTGACGCCCCCGGAGTCTGTCCGTGACCTCGTCGTCCCCGTCGTCCCCGTCGCCTTCGTCGTCCTCGTCGTCGGCCGCCTCCGCCGACGCCACCCCGCCCGAACGCACCGCGCGCATACCCAAGGTGCCGTTCTGGGCCCAGATCCTGCTCGGCCTCGTCCTCGGCGTGGTCCTGGGCTGGGCCGCCCGCAACTGGGACGTGGCCTGGCTCGGCACCACCCTCACCAAGATCGGTGAGATCTTCGTCCAGCTGCTGAAGCTGGCCGTCGCGCCGCTCGTGTTCTTCGCGATCACCATCTCGATCACCAACCTGCGCAACGTGCACAACGCGGCGCGGCTGGCCACCCGCACCCTGCTCTGGTTCATGGCGACCTCGCTGATCGCCGTGGCGATCGGGCTGGCCATCGGCCTGGTCACCAACCCGGGCTCCGGTACCGGCCTCTCGGCCGCGGACGCCGCCAAGCCGGACACCCAGGGGTCCTGGCTGGACTTCCTCACCGGGATCATCCCGACCGACGTGATCACGCCGTTCACCGAACTGAAGGTGCTCCAGATCGTCTTCATGGCGGTCGTCGTCGGTATCGCCGCGCTCAAGCTGGGCGAGAAGGCCGAACCCATCCTCGACCTCGGCGAATCCGTGCTGACGCTGCTCCAGAAGGCGCTGTGGTGGATCATCCGGCTGGCCCCGATCGGCACCATCGGCCTGATCGGCACCGCCATCAAGGACTACGGCTGGGACCTGATCGGCAGCTACGCGACGTTCACCGCGGACATCTACGTCGGCTGCGCGCTGGTGCTCTTCGGCGTCTACCCGCTGCTGCTCTCCACCGTCGCCAAGGTCAACCCGCTGCAGTTCTTCCGGGGCGCCTGGCCCGCCATCCAGCTCGCGTTCGTCTCCCGCTCCTCGGTCGGCACCATGCCGCTCACCCAGAAGGTGACCGAGCGGCTCGGTGTGCCCAAGGAGTACGCGTCCTTCGCGGTGCCGTTCGGCTCGACGACCAAGATGGACGGCTGCGCCTCCATCTACCCGGCGATCGCGGCGATCTTCGTGGGCGAGTTCTTCCACGTCGACATGGGCATCAAGGAGTACCTGCTGATCGTCTTCGTCTCGGTCATCGGTTCGGCCGCCACCGCGGGCCTCACCGGCGCGACCGTGATGCTGACCCTCACCCTCTCCACCCTCGGCCTCCCGCTGGAGGGCGTCGGGCTGCTGCTGGCCATCGACCCGATCCTGGACATGATGCGCACGGCGACCAACGTCGCGGGCCAGGCCGTCATCCCGGTCCTCGTCTCGGCCAGGGAGAAGATCCTGGACCGGGAGGCGTTCGCCGCGGCGCGCAGCTTCTCCGTCGAGGAGGCCGACAGCGGCGCCGAGGCCCGGGTGCCGGGTCAGCGGGAACCGGCCACCGTGAGCTGACCTGAACTCTTCCCCGCGTCCGCCCTCCTTCCGCGCGCCCCCGGCTCCGCCGCCGGGGGCGCGTAGGCTTGCCGGGAGCCGGAGTTGGCGGGGGAACGTGCGCGCTGTCGGGGTGGCGTCGCCGGGCCGGCGAGGGGGGTCACGGGGCATACGGGGTGAAGGGATGGAAGCGCGTGGGGCAGAAGCGCATGCCGCGCGAGGTGAGGGAGAGGCAGATGCTGGACGCCGCGGTCGCGGCGTTCGCGCGGCACGGATACCAGGCCGCCTCCATGGACGACATCGCCGAGGCGGCCGGTGTCTCCAAGCCGCTGGTCTACCTGTACCTCAAATCCAAGGAAGAGCTGTTCACGGCCTGCATCCGGCGTGAGGTCGCCGCGCTCGTGGCGGCCGTACGGGAGGGCACCCGACAGCGCGGGCTCTCCGCCGACCAGCAGCTGTGGAACGGACTCACGGCGTTCTTCGCGCACACCGCGGCGCGTCCGGACGGGGTCGCCGTGCTCTACCGGGCCCGCACCCGGGGTGAGCCCTTCTCCCGCGAGGTCGACACCATGCGGATCGAGGTCGTCGTGATCGTCACGGCCCTGCTGGGGCAGGCGGCGCGGGACGCGGGCTGCGCCGGGAAGCTGGCCGAACGGGAGGTCTCCGGGCTGGCGCACGCGCTGGTGGGCGCCGCCGAGTCGCTCGCCGAGTGGGCCGACTCGCGCAGCCGGACCGGCCTGACCGCCGCCGAACCGCCGCCGGACGCCCCCTCGGCGAACGAGACCGCCGCGACGCTGATGAACTTCTGCTGGGCCGGGCTGGAGAACCTGATGAAGGGCGCCCGATGGGCGCCCGGCGTCAGCTCCGGTTCCGTGGTGGCCCGAGGCCCGCACGGCCCGTGAGACGCGCCGTGCGGGGCCGAGGGCCGGTCGACAACGCGGTCGAGCTGCTGCATCCGGTCTTCCGTGGTGAGCAGTCGGAACCGGTCTCGACGCTGCCGTTCCTGCCGCTGTCACACGTCACTGCATCGAAAGGGGCATGACCACCAGAGGCAGCGGCAACAGCAGCGCCCCCGGCAGATGCCGGGGGCGCCGGGCGCTGACGCTGTCAGGTCAGTTTGATGTGCCACGTCCCGCGGGCGAGGATCGTGGTCCCGTCCGGCCGGATGAACGCCCGGGCGCCGCGCACGGGCAGTTCGCCGTGCGTGAGCCAGTAGGAGCGGCATTCGTCGAGTGCGTCCCACAGGCGGTGGGGCCCGCCTTGGTGCACGGTGGGCCGGTCGTCGCCGAGGGCGGACGCCCGGGCCCAGGAACCGTCGGGGTGCGCCATCAGGGCGGTACGCCGTTCGCCCTCCCGGCGGAACTCGTGCTCGATCCCGGGGGTGGTGAGGCTGAGCATGGAGTCGAGGTCCCACGCGTTCGCCACGTCGATGACCGGATACGGCCCGCGGGTCACCTCGTCGCCGCCGTGTTCTGCGGCCTTGCCGAGCAGGTCGCGCACGTCGTCGGGGTAGTCCGTGCCCCGGCGGGCGCGCATGAAGCCCGCACGGTCCCACGGAGTCATGAGGTGCTGCTGAGGGCGGCGGCGATGGTGAAGCCGGTGCCGAAGCCGATCGCGAGCAGCAGGAACGGCCCGGCGATTCCGCAGGTGGTCATCACGCGGTGGCGGATGCTGCGGATCATTCGGTCTGCTCTTCCCGTGTGCGCCAGAGGTGCGCCAACTCGTCGGCGAGGTGCGGTGGGGCGTGGCGGGTGACGGCGTACTGACTTGCGTGCGCGAGACACATGCGCAGTCCGTGAGGGGGGCCGGAGCCGCACTCGATGACGGCGACCTGAACCGTCTCGTCCCGGTCGGTCTCGCAGTAGGCGCACCGTCCGGGCTGGACGGTGAGCGTGCCGCGCCTCACGAGCGGGTGCCATGGCGGAGTGCGTGCGGGGTGCCGTTGGCGGTGATACCTGCGTCGTGGCACTCGGCCTGGGTGGCGAGCCGTGCCGCAGCGGGCGGGCAGTCCCATTCGGTGCCGCCGCGCGGGGGCCGCAGTAGGAGGTGGGGCCCGTCCTGCCCCATGACGCGGCCGAGGCGGCCCGTGCGTCGGTCGATGACGTAAACGCCGATGCGGTAGCTCACAGAGATACCTCTCCGCAGGTTCGTTGCGAGGTCTCGCGGGCGGCCGGATGACCGACGCCACACGTAGCCGCAGCCCAAAAGCGCCTGTGCGGCGCGGAGTTGCTGCGGCCGAGCCACAAGGGTGCTCCCCTGAACTGTGAATCTGCAAGACTTCACTGCGGAAATTCAGAAAGCGGCCCCAAATAGGTGACATGCATTGCGAATGGAACGCGTTGACGCTTTCATTTGTGGTGTCGGAAGTCCTTCATAATGAACTCAGGGAGGGTGCGGGATGCCGGAGAGGTCAACAGGCAGCACGGTGCCGCGGCGGCAACTGGGGCGGTACCTCCGCGATCTGAGGAACCAAGCGAGGTTCACAGTGCGCGCCGCCGCACATGAGCTGGAGTGGTCCGAAGCGAAGATGTGGCGGATCGAGACCGGCCAGACATCACTCCGCAGCCACGACGCTGAGACGATGTGCAGGGTGTACGGCGCCTCGCCCGACATCACCAAGGCGCTCATGGGGCTCGCGAAAGAGACCAAGGCGCGCGGGTGGTGGCACAGCTACGGCGACGTGATCCCGGAACGCTTCGACATCTTCATCGGTCTGGAGGAAGCCGCCGCCCGCATCGACTGGTATGAGAGCGAACTCGTACCCGGACTCCTGCAGACCGAGGACTACGCCCGCATGATCATCAGCACGGACAACCCCGACGATGACGAGGAGGAGATCACCCGCCGTGTGAACCTGCGGATCGCGCGGCAAGCCTTGCTGACACGCCGCTCGGCAGCCCCGACACTGCGCATCGTTCTCAACGAGGCAGTAGTACGGCGCCCCGTAGGCGGGCATCACCAAATGGCGGGGCAGCTCCGCCACCTGTTGCACGCCTCCGAGCTGCCGACTGTCACACTCCGAGTAGTCCCGTTCAGCGCTGGTCTGCACCGTGGCGTCATGTCCGGGCAGTTCGGGATTTTGCGGTTCCCTCAGACAGGCGACGGCACCGACACAGAGCCGCCGACCGTCTACGCGGACGGCTTCACAGGAGACCTGTATCTCGACAAGCCCGACGAGGTCGCTCGCTACGACACGGCGTTCGAGGACATCTGGAAACGTTCACTCACCGAAGAGGCAACACGGCGCCTCTTGATGGAGGTTGCGGAGCAATATGAACACCACTGACACTCTGGCCTGGCGCAAGTCCAGTTACAGCAACGGGCAAAGCGCATGCGTCGAGCTGGCGCCCACCACCGATGGGGTAGCCGCTCGGGACAGCAAGTGCACTGGCGGACCGGTTCTCACCTTCGGCGCTCAGCAGTGGGCCACCTTCGTGGCGGGCGTCGCTGACCGCCGGCTCGACCGGTAGGGCAACGACAGAAGCCCCCCGCCCCGGCAGCGCCGGTGCGGGGGGCGTTTCTGTGCCTACGGTCGAGCATGCTGCGGACGCGCACAGCTACCTCGGGATGCCCTTCCGTCCAGGCAGCGGGTGAAGACCCACGTGCCGTGTGCGAGGGCGCGGCGGGGGCCGGACGGCCGGGCGGTGGGGGCGCCCTTGGCAAGGTCGAGGGCCGGTCCTGTGTGTGTCCGATGAAGGTGGCGCGCGGGCATTCCCTGAACTCGTCCCGCTCCCGTAAATTTACTTCCCGGTAAGGTTACTGCCGCGTCAGGCGCTGGGCGCTGGGCGAGGACGGAACTCTCCGCACATGCGAGGAAGGAGCCGTCACCATGCAACCGGTGCAACTGGTCGAACCGCACAAGAAGGTGGAGGACGGCAGGGTCCGCGAGGTCTCCGTTCCGCCGCTGGCGCCGCGGGTGACCGCCGGCTCGCTGGCCGACATCCCCTTCACCAACGCCGCCGAGGCCCCCGAGGAGCCCGTGCTCAGCCGCAAGGCCCGGGACGGCACCTGGCAGGACATGACGGCCCGCGAACTCGCCGCCGAGGTACTGGCGATGGCCAAGGGCCTGATCGCGCTGGGCCTGCGACCGGGCGACCGGCTGGCCATCATGGCCCGCACCACCTACGAGTGGACCCTCACGGACTTCGCCGCCTGGGCGGCCGGCCTGGTCACGGTGCCGGTCTACCCCACCTCCTCGGCCCTGCAGGCGCGGCACATCCTGCAGGACTCGCAGGCGCGGGCCTGCTTCGTGGAGGACGTCGAGCAGACCCGGATGCTCAGCGCCGAGCGCGGCAACCTGCCGGGCCTGGAGCATCTGTGGCAGTTCAGTTCCGGCGCGGTGGGCCATGTGGTGGACGCGGGCCGGGAGCTGCCGGACCAACTGGTCGCGGAGCGCCGGGCGCAGCTGGGGCCGCAGAGCATCGCGACGTTCATCTACACCTCGGGTACGACCGGCCCGCCCAAGGGCTGCGTGCTGACGCACGGGAACTTCTTCGCCGAGGTCGACAACGCGATCGAGCTGCTGTATCCGGTCTTCCGCGGTGAGGGGTCGGAACCGGCCTCGACGCTGTTGTTCCTGCCGCTGTCGCACGTGTTCGGCAGGATGGTGGCCATCGGCTGCCTGCGGGCGCGGGTGCGGCTCGGGCACGCGCCGAGCCTGAAGACCGAGGACCTGCTTCCGGATCTGGCGAGCTTCGCACCGACGTTCCTGCTGGGCATCCCGTACGTGCTGGAGAAGATCTACAACACCGGCCGGGCGACGGCGGAGCGGATGGGGCGGGCCTCCTCGTTCGACCGCGGGGCGCGGATCGCGCAGCGGTACGGGGAGGCTGTCGAGGCCCAGGAGCACGGCTTCGGCGGCGGCCCCGGGTTCGGGCTGCGGGCCGCGCGCGGACTGTACGACACGTTGATCTACCGCCGGATCCGCTCGGCGCTGGGCGGCCGGTGCCGGTACGTCATCTGCGGCGGCTCCCCGCTCGGGCACCGGCTCGCGGCGTTCTTCGAGGGCGCGGGCGTCACCGTCTACGAGGGGTACGGGCTGACCGAGACGGCCGCGGCGACGACCGCCACACCGCCGCTCAAACCCCGGCTGGGCACGGTGGGCTGGCCGGTTCCGGGCACGGCGCTGCGGATCGCGGACGACGGCGAGGTGCTGATCAAGGGCGACCACGTGTTCGGCGGCTACTGGGAAGCGCGTACCGGGAGTGTGCTCCCGCACCGGGACGCGGAGGGGTGGCTGCCCACCGGCGACCTGGGAGCGCTCGACTCGGAGGGGTATCTGAGCATCATCGGGCGCAAGAAGGACCTCATCATCACCTCGGCGGGCAAGAATCTGGCCCCGGCCCCGCTGGAGGACTGGCTGCGAGCGCATCCGCTGGTCAGCCAGTGCCTGGTGATCGGCGACAACCGGCCGTATGTGACGGCGCTGGTGACGCTGGAGCCGGACGGGCTCGCGCACTGGTGCCGGATGCACCGCAAGGAGCGGTCGAGCATGGCCGAGCTGGCCGTGGACGGGGACCTGCTGCGCAATCTCCAGCAGGCCGTGGACGAGGCCAACTCGCTGGTGTCGCGGGCCGAGTCGATCCGCAGGTTCGTCGTGCTGCCGCACGACTTCACCGAGGAAGAAGGGCATCTGACCCCGTCCATGAAGCTGCGGCGGGCGGCGATCGTGCGGGACTTCGCCACCGAGATCGACACGCTCTACCCCCGCTGAACCGGTATCCCCGAAGTCATGCTTTGGCCAAGACGGCGGTACCGTGAACCGAGCGTCGGGCACGAGCACGGTCGGGGGACGGGGTACGCCTCCCTCGCAGGGAGGGACACGGGATGACGACACCCCCGCAGCCGCCGAACCAGCCCCAGGACGGCGGTGGCTTCGGCCCCCCGTCCGCGGGAGGCTACGGACAGCCCCCAAACGGCGGTCCCGGACAGCCCCAGGACGGCGGCTACGGGCGGCCCCAGGACGGCGGCTACGGGCAGCCGCAGGTCGGCGGCCCGGGGCAGCCCCAGGGCGGTGCCCACGGTCAGCCGCAGACCGGTGCCTACGGACAGCCGCAGGGCGGCGGTTTCGGCGGGCCTCCGGGTGCCCCCGGCGGACCCGGTGCTCCGGGCGGCTTCGGCCAGCCCGGCCAGCCCGCCCAGCCCGGCTTCCCCGCACCCTACGGAAGCCCCCCGCCGCCCCCGCCGAACCGCAGCAACAAGGTCGTCGGCATCGTCGTGGCCGCCGTGCTGGTGGTCGCCCTGGCCGTCGCGGGCACGCTGCTGGTGCTCTCGGGTGGTTCCGACGACAAGGACGACGCCGCCGACGACAAGGTGAAGCCCGAGAAGTCCGAGTCGGCCTCCGAGGAGCCCACCGACGACTCCTCCTCCCAGGAGCCGACACCGAGCCCGTCGGAGACCACCTACGAGCTGAAGTTCCCCAAGACGCTGGATGACGGCCAGTACCGTCTCAAGAAGGACCTCAGCGACTCGGTCGACCCCGGACAGCCGGGCGAGGAGGCCCACCTGGGCTCCTACGCCAACCCCTCCGGCAGCTCCCGGCTGCTGTACGGAGCCGCCACCGGCGAGGACTACGGCAACCCCGAGATGTCCAAGAACCAGATGATGGACGGCATGGAGTCGGGCTCGGCGATGTCGGTGGCCGTCAAGCGCCGCGACATCACCCCCACCGGTGGCGACCCGCTGACCTGCGAGGTACTGGTCAAGTCGCAGGCGGGCCGGAAGCTGACGATCCCCGTCTGCGCCTGGAGCGACCCGGGCACCGCCGCCTACGTCGCCAAGGACGCGATCGACACCTACGGGGTCGACCCGAAGAAGGTGGACCTGGAGGCGTGGGCGGACCGCGTGAACGACATCCGGGACGAGGTCCGCGTCCCGGCCGGCTGACGTCCCGGCCGGCGCACGGCCGGTCCGCGGCCGACGGGCCACCGCCCGGCCGACGCCCGGACAGGGCTTCGCCCGCCCCTCCGGGGGAAGAGGGGCGGGCGAAGCGGCTGCGGGGGGGTGGCTCAGAACGGTCGGTCGCCGACGATCGCCACCCGCTCGGCCACCCGGCGGTGCGGCGCGTAGTCGAACAGGGCGTAGTGCTGGGTCGCCCGGTTGTCCCAGAACGCGATGTCACCGGGCTGCCAGGCGAAGCGCACCTGGTACTCGGGAACGTGCGCCTGGCGGACCAGTTCGGCCAGCAGCCGGTCGCTCTCCTCGCGCTCCATCCCCACGATGCGGGTGGTGAACGAGGTGTTCACGAACAGCATCCGGCGGCCGGTCTCCGGGTGGGTGCGCACCACCGGGTGCTCGACCGGCGGGAACTCCTCCTGGAGTTCGGCCAGCCGCTCCGGCGAGGTGAACCGCGCGAATCCGGGGATGAAGTCGTGCACCGCGGTGGCCCCGTCGATCCGCTCCCGGATCCGGGTGGGCAGGTTGTCGTAGGCCGCGGCCATGTCCGCCCACATGGTGTGCCCGCCCAGCGGCGGCACCTCACGCAGCTGCAGCACCGCGCCCAGGGCCGGGCGCTCCCGGAAGGTGACGTCGGTGTGCCACACGTTCTCGTACGTGGGCCGCGCCGCCGCCCCCTTCTCGAACCGGACGATCTCGTCGCTGGACCCGCTGGCCAGCAGCGGATTGGTCTCCAGGTCGCCCCAGTTCCGGGCGAAGCCGGCCTGCTGCTCGGGGGTGAGGCCCGCGCCGCGGAAGAAGAGGACCTTCCACTCCAGCAGCGCCCGGTTCAGCTCCTCACGCAGCGCGGGGCTCAGCGGACGGGACAGGTCGGCGCCGCGGATCTCCGCGCCGATGACGCGGGTCTGCGGCACGACCTCGATCAGCTCGTAGGGCCGCTCCTCCCAGTCCTCGGCGAAGGGCCGCAGGATGCGCACGCCTTCGTAGAGGCCCCCCTCGGGGACGCGGGCGTCACGCAGAGCGGCAGTCCGGTCGGGGGTCTGGTCGGGGGTCTGGTCGGGGGTGGTGATGCTCATGATCGATCCTCCAGCGGATCCGGTCGAACGCGTGGTGGACGTACCGGCCGCGTCCGCACGCGGCCGTCGTACCCGGCCGCGCGGGCGCGCGGCCGCCGTCGCTCCCTGCGGGAGCCGGGGTCACACCTAGAGACCGGATCGCTCGCACCCGCGCCGCCACGGGACGCCGTGGCGTCCGAGCGGGGAAGTGGAGTGCGCGACCATGCCGCTCATTGTGGGATTCGCGCCCTGGATCGTCAACATCACCCGGCGTGGCCGACCGGAGCGACGGCGCGCCCCGCCCACTCCGGGGGCTCCTCGACGAGCGCGTCCAGGCGCGCGCGGACATCCTCGGGGAAGGGCGTGCTGCCCTCGGCGCCGACATGCAGCGCGAACAGTTCGCTCGTGGCGACCGTCCGCTCCCCGGCGGACATCTCGTGCGCGAAGCGCAGCTTCTTCCCGGCGGCACCGAGGACGCGGGTACGCACCGTCAGCGGAGTGCCTTCCGCGACCTCGTCCAGGTACCGGACATGCGCCTCGACGGTGTAGAGGGAGCAACCGGTGTCCTCCCGGTAGACCGGCCCCAGACCGACCTCGTCCATCATCGCGTCGGTGGCGTGGCCGAAGACCAGGACGTAGAACGCCTCGCTCATATGACCGTTGTAGTCGATCCACTCGGGGCGCACGGTCTGCTCGAAGAGCGGGAGCCGGGTCATGCGGACGCCTCGCCGGGGAGCCGGCCGGTGGCCCGCAACACGTCGATGACGCCCCGGTCCCGCTCGGCGACCAGGTCGGCGATGCTGCGCCCGGCGGCGGCCTCCTCGCAGCCCGCCACCATCGCGTCCCGCAGCGACCGGTCCAGTTCGGGCGCCTCCAGCCGGGTCCACGGCGACTTCAGGGACGGCCCGAAGTGGTCGAGCATATGGCCCATGCCCCCTTCGCCGCCCGCCAGTGCGAACGTCAGGCAGGGGCCCATGAACGCCCAGCGCAGCCCGGGGCCCTCGGTGATCGAGTCGTCGATCTCCTGGACGGTCGCCTCGCCGTTGGCGACCATGTGCAGCGCCTCCCGCCACAGCGCCTCCTGCAGCCGGTTGGCGATGAAACCGGGCAGCTCCCGCTCCATCGTGATCACCGACTTGCCGGCCGCCTCGTAGAACCGCGACGCCCACTCGACGGCCGACCGGTCGGTGCGCTCGCCGCCGACCACCTCGACCAGCGGGATCAGATAGGGCGGGTTGAACGGGTGGCCCACCAGCAGCCGCTCCGGGTGCGCGGCCTCGGTCTGCATGTCGGTCATCGGGTAGCCCGACGTGGAGGAGGCGATGACGACGCCGTCGGGCGTCGCCGCGTCCAGCTCGGCCAGCAGGCCGCGCTTGAGCTCCAGCTTCTCCGGCGCGCTCTCCTGCACGAACTGCGCTTCGGCGCACGCTTCTTCGAGGGTGGCGGCGAACCGGAGCCGGTCCGGGGAGGCGCCCTCGGCGAGTCCCAGCCGGGTGAGCGCGGGCCAGGCGGCGTCCACCAGGCGGCGCAGCTTCTCGGGTGCGTCGGGTGCGGGGTCCCAGGCGGTCACGTCGTAGCCGCGCGCGAGGAAGTGCGCGACCCAGCCGCCGCCTATGACGCCGGCGCCGACGCACGTCACACGGGACACATCGCTCGGAGGGGTGTTCATCAGGGTGCTCCTTGGGGTGGGGAGGCGGTTCGGGGGCCCGCCGTGCGGAGGGCCCGCCCGTGCGGGAGGGGCGGGCGGCGTCCGCCGATGCGGGAGAGGGGCGAGGCGGCCGCCCAGGCGGTGCCGGGGAGGGGCGGGTCGGCCGCTCAGGCGGCGCGGGGCTTGAGCCCCAGCCGGGCCCGGGCCTCGTCGGGGGAGGCGACCGTGGCGCCGAGCGACTCGGTGATCTGCACGGCACGCTCCACGAGCTGCCCGTTGGTCGCCTTGACCCCGCGGCTGAGGTAGAGGTTGTCCTCCAGCCCGACCCGCACGTTGCCGCCGAGCAGGATCGACTGCGCGACCCACGGCATCTGCATCCGGCCCAGGGCGAACGAGGCCCACTGCGCGTTCGGCGGCAGGAAGTTGACCATCGACTGCAGCACGCCCGGGTCGGCCGGCGCGCCCCACGGGATGCCCATGCACAGCTGGAAGAGGGTCGGCTGGTCCAGCAGCCCCTCCTCCAGCAGCTGCTTGGCGAACCAGAGCTGCCCGGTGTCGAAGATCTCCAGCTCCGGCTTGACCCCCAGTTCCTGGATCCGGCGCGCGCCCTTGCGCAGCATCTCCGTGGTGGAGATGTAGAGCTGGTCGCCGAAGTTGAGCGACCCGCAGTCCAGGGTGCAGATGTCCGGCAGCAGGTCTTCCACATGCGGCAGCCGGTCCAGGCCGCCCACCAGGTCCGTACCGTCCAGCGCGCCCTTCTCCAGCGGCTGGTCGGCGTCGAGCACCAGGTCGCCGCCCATCCCGGCGGTCAGGTTGATGACGACGTCGGTACCGGTCTCCTTGATCCGCTCCAGGACCTCGCGGTACAGCTTCCGGTCCCGCGAGGGCGCACCGGTCTGCGGGTCGCGGACGTGGATGTGCACGACGGCGGCGCCGGCCTCGGCGGCCTCGACCGCCGAGGCGGCTATCTGCTCGGGGGTGACGGGCACGTGCGGGCTGCGCCCGACGGTGTCACCGGCGCCGGTGAGGGCCGCGGTGATGATGACGTTCTCGGTGATGGACATGGTGATACCTCCGGAGGGGGGAAGGGCGGGTCGGTCGGCGGTCGGTCGTCGCCGGGCGCCGGCTTGCGTCGTCAGTCGGCGGTCGGGGCGAGCAGTTCGGTGCGCACGTACGCGAGCAGCGCCGCGTGCATGTCGTCGGGGCCGGTCCCGTCCTCGGCGCCGGCGGCGCTGGCCAGCACCTGCGAGGCCAGTCCGTCGACGAGGGCGGTGAGCCGCAGTGCGCTGGACTCGGGGTCGACGGCGCGGAAGACGCCCTGCGCGATGCCGCGCCGTACGACGTCGGCGACGGTGGTGCGCCACTGCCGGTAGTACTCGACGTGCAGTCGTCCGATGGCGGTCGAGCGCGCCGCCTCGGCCCACAGGTCGAGCCACACCAGCCACTGCCGCCGCTGCTGTTCGGTCCGCGGGGTCTGCAGGGCGAGGAGTTCGGCCAGCTCGGCGGCGGCGTCCTCGGTGGCCCCGGTCTCGGAGATCCGGGTCGCGCGGCTGGCGGTGTCCTCGTCCATGCACCAGCGCACCGCCGCTTCCAGCAGTTCGGCGCGGCCGGGGAAGTGGTAGTGGATCGCGGCGGTGCTGGTGTCGCAGGCGGCGGCGATGTCGGCCACCCGTACGGCGTGGAAGCCGTGTTCCGCGATCAGCCGCACCGTCTCGCGCACGATCTGCAGCGGTCGTCCGGTGGCCGGGAGCACGGCGGTCCGGGTCCCGCCGCCGGGGGCCGGCGCGGCGCTCGCGGTCTTCGGCGCGTCGGGTGCGGTGGGCACGGTGCTGCCGGAGCCCAGCAGCCAGCCGGCGTCGACGCGGCCCGCGTCGGCGATCCGGGCCAGCTCGGCCACGGTGAAGCGGCGCGAGCCGCCGAGCGAGCGGGAGAGCTTCGAGGGGTCCATCACGATGCGCCGGGCGAATTCCCGTTGGCTGCATCCGGCGGCTTCGACGACCTCGCGGACGCGCTCGGCGATCTCGCCCGCGCCGTCCTGGATCCGGTCGCCCGCTGTGTTCGGCATGCGGGCCACCGTACGAGAGTGTTGAGATAACCGCAACATGTGGTGGGTGCTGGGATCGGGCCCACCCCGGTATATCTGGGTGTTGCGCCTACTGACTGATGCGTCAGTCGGTAGGCGCAACAGGTCATCGCCGCGGTGCGGGCGAGGAGGCCGCGGCGCTGCCCAGCCGCGCGTTCATCCTGAGCAGCACCGGTATCAGGGCGTAGGCGGAGACCGGTACGACGATCAGCGTGAGGATCAATGTCCGCACCGGGAGCGGCAGGGTCGCGGTGGGCGGTCCGATTACTCCGAGGGCGACGGTGATGGTCGGGTAGACGGCGAGCCAGGTGATCAGCGCCCGGCGGTGCGCGGACGGAGCGGACGCGGGCGGGGGAGTGGTGGACATGCTTCCTCCGGGGTGCGAGAGAGGGCTGGAGCGGGACGGTGGAGCCCGGGTGGACCCGGAATCTCCAACCGCTTGGTTGGAGTTTGGCACCCCGGGACCCCGGTGTCCAACCATTTGGTTGGAGTTTTCGGTTAGGCTGGCCCCATGGCCTGGGACACCGCACGCACCAAGCAGCGCCTCCTCGACGCAGCCGTGGAGGAATTCGCCGAATGCGGCCCCGAAGGCGCCCGCATCGCCCGGGTCGCGGCCCGGGCCGAGGTCAACAAGGAGCGCATCTACCAGTACTTCGGCAGCAAGGAGAAGCTGTTCGTCGCCGTGCTGCGGAGCGAACTGGAGCGGGTGGCGGCCGCCGTGCCGCTCGACGGCGACCAGGCCGCCGACCTGGGCGACTACGCGGGCCGGCTCTTCGACTACCACCGCGCCCACCCGCATCTGGCCCGGCTGCTGGCCTGGGAAGGGCTCCAGTACCAGGACCGGGTGGTCTCCGAGGCCGAACGTACCGGGCGCTACCGCGAGAAGGCCGCAGCACTCGCCGAGGCCCAGCGCGCGGGCGCGTTGACCACCGGCGCCGCACCGGGTGCCCTGACCCACGCCGTCATCGCGCTCACGGCGTCCTTCTTCACCCTTCCGCAGGTGGCCCGCATGCTCGTCCCCGCGGACGGCGGTGCGGACGGAGCCGACGACGTGGAAGGCGACGCCGAAAGAGCCGACGCCGAAGGACGCGAGGCCGGAGGAGACGGTGCCGGAGGAGCCGGGGCCGGAGGAGACGGAGCTGAAGGAGCCGGGGCCGACGGAGATGCCGACCCCGGCCCCGCGCAGCGCGCCGCGCTGATCGCGCTGGTGCGGCTGATGGCGGGGCAGGGCTGAGCGGCCCCGCGGAGAGCCCGACCGGCCGTCAGGCCCCGGACGGGTAGCGGGCCGAGACCGCCCGCACGGCATCGACCATGGCGGCCCGCAGTGCGGGCGGACCCACCACCTCCGCCTCGGCACCCAGGCCGAGCAGATCGGAGACGGCGACCGGCTGCGACTCCACAGCCAGCTCGACCTCCACCCATCCGTCCGCGTCGGGCGGTCCCGCCCGCTCCAGCGCACGCTCACCGGGCGCGCCGAACTTCGCGGGGAGCAGCCGCACACCGGCAGGGGAGAGCCGGACCCGGGCGGTGTCCCGGCGGAGCAGCTCCTCCAGCCGCCGCGCCGACGCCGCCCAGGAGGCGGCCAGGTCGAAGCCCGCGGGCCGCTCGAAGACCTCGTCGCCGAGGGTGGCCTCCAGCAGCCGGGAGATCCGGTAGGTGCGTACGCCCGTCGCGGGTGTACCGCCGCCGTCCGCGGTGCCCCGGGTCGGGCTTCCGCTGCCCTCGGGGCCCATCCCGGCGGCTGCCTCCCTGCCCCCGGTCGCTCCTTCCCCGTGCTCCCCGTCCGGCTCGGCGGTCACCGCCACCGTGTACCAGATGCCGCCCTTGAGGACGATGCCCAGCGGGCGCAGCGCGCGCCGTGCCTCGCCGCGCCAGCTCCGGTAGCGCACCCGCAGCACCCGCTGCTCCCACACCGCGCGGGCGACCGTCGGCAGGAACGGCACCGGGTCCGGGTCCCGGAACCAGGCCGGGGCATCCAGGTGGAACCGGTCCTGGACCAGCCGGCTGTGCTCGGCGAGCGGTGCGGGCAGCGCGGCGCGCACCTTGAGCTGCGCGGTCGCCAGCACGGCGCCGAGTCCCAGGTCCCGTACCGGGCCCGGGAGTCCGGACAGGAAGAGGGAGCCCGCCTCGGAGTCGGTCAGGCCGGTGAGCCGGGTGCGGTACCCGTCCATCAGGCGGTAGCCGCCGGCCGGCCCGCGGTCGGCGTAGACGGGGACGCCGCAGGTGCTCAGCGCCTCGATGTCGCGGTAGACGGTGCGTACGGAGACGCCCAGGTCGGCGGCGAGTTCGGGCGCCGTCATCCGGCCGCGGTTCTGCAGCAGGAGAAGCAGCGAGAGGAGCCGGTCGGCGCGCATGCGGCACATTCTCCCGCCGCCGGTTCCGGTACCTGACACGAGGTGTCAGGTACGGCCGCCAGGATGACCGGACACCGAGACCACCGTCCACCGAAAGGCTTCCTCATGGCCGAGCGCACCACCACCGCCGTCTTCACCGGCTCCTCCTGGGACGAGAAGGATGTCACCGACGCCGACCGCAGCCCCCGCCTCGCGCACGCCGCCGTCGTCAACGACTACAGCGGGGGCATCCAGGCGGTGGGCACCACATGCCAGTACGTGCTCATCTACACGGCCGGGGGCGACGGCTCCTTCTGCGGTACGGAGCTGCTGACCGGCTCGGTCGACGGGCGGGAGGGTTCCTTCGCCGTCCAGCAGCGCGGCACCTTCGACCGGGAGGGCGTCATCCGCTGTGCCTTCGAGGTCGTCCCGGGCTCGGGCACCGCGGCGCTGACCGGCCTGACCGGCACCGGCGACTACGAGGTCCGTGAGGGCGAGAAGGCGGTGGAGGTGGCTTTCAGGTACCGGATCGACGGGGACTGAGACGCGGCCGGCCGCCGCCGCTGACCCTCGTCGGAGAAGGGCAGCGGCGGCGGCCGCGGCGGAGGATCCGTGGGTCTGCCGTCCGGGCGGCGGACCCTAGGCGGGTGTGGGAGCCGAACTCTTGTCCGGAGCCGCGGCGGGATCCGGGGCCCCGGGGCCGCTCTGCTCCTCCGGCATCTTCAGGAAGAAGGTCAGCACCATGGCGACCAGGTAGAGGACGAGGAAGACGATCGTCACGCCCCCGGCGCCGACGAGCGGCAGGAACAGCGAGGCGACGGCCGGGCCCACGAAGGCGGCGCCGCCCGCACCGAGGTTGAGGAGCGCCATGGCCCCGCCCTTGTTGTCGGGTGCCATGTTGGGGATCAGCGCCGAGATGGGGACGAAGCCCGCGAGCGTGGCGCCGTACAGCATCCCGGCGAGCACGGCGACCCAGTAGTAGTCGGGGCCGAGCCAGGTCGGCACGAAGTACAGCACCGTCACGCTGATCGCGCAGCCCAGGGCGCCGAAGGTGGCGATGGTCGTGCGCCAGCCGATCTTGTCCGAGACGGCCCCGAAGATCAGGTTGAAGAAGATGTTGGTGCCGTAGATGATTGCCAGCAGTTGGAGCCACTTGTCGGTGCCGAAGCCGACGTCGTCGGAGAAGATCCGCGGCAGGTAGACGAGCATGCCGAACTCGGGCGCCGTGTTGATGATCCGCACCAGGCAGCCGACCAGCACGCGCGGGTGGGTCCAGATGATCGAGACGCTGTTGAACAGGGACTCACCCGTGGTGACGCCGGGTTCGGCCAGCCGGCCACCGCCCTCCCGCTGCTTGGCGCCGACCAGGGCGATGGCGCCGCCGACCAGGATGAGGCCGAGCGCGGTCCACAGGGTGCCCAGTTCGCCGATGGCGGGGATGGTGAAGCTGGACCAGAGGGAGCCGAGGGTGGGCAGGCCGCCGGTGAAGGCGAAGTAGAACCAGCCCACGGCGGTGCCCAGCCGGGCCTTGGGGGCACTGCCGGTGATCCAGACCAGGAACCCGAAGGCGAAGAGCGGATAGCCGAAGCCGCGGATGCCGTAGAGGATCAGCATCATCGGGTAGTTCTCGGTGCCGAGCGCGAAGAGCAGGTAGAGCGCGTCGAAGACGGCCCAGATGGCCAGGCCGACCCACATCACCTTGCGCGGGCCCCACACCTGGGAGAGTGCGCCGGAGAACCAGGAGGCCAGCATCACGGCGACGCCGTAGGCGGTGATGACGTAGCCGGCCTTCACATCGGTGCCCGCGCCGTGGTCGGCCATGTAGGGCGCGATGAAGCCGCTCTCGACGCCGTCACCGATCATGAACAGCAATACGCCGACATAGCCGAGGACCAGGGGTTTCGGCAGCCCTATGCGATCGAGTAGCCCTCTTTCGGCAGCTCGGGTCGCTGGATCCGTCATCGGGGGCCTCCGCTCTGAGGTAACCAGTTGGTGCACCGCAGATCCTCAGCCCGCCTCCGAGAAATATCAAGAGCTATGTTAAAAGTAACGGTCAAGTTTGTTATTGCGTAACACTGCGGCTCGGCTGCGTAGCCGCGCCCGGAACCCGGCGCGGTCCCGGACAGGGCCGCCCGGGGCCCGGGGCGGTCCTGTCCGGTGCGCCGCCGCGCCCGCTACGCCGGCACCACCCGCACGTCCGTCAGCTTGCGCAGCTCCGCCACCAGGTCGTCCTCCACCGGCCCGGACAGCACCACGTGGTCGAACGCCTGCACCGGGTCCAGTCGGTGCAGGGCGCTGCGGCCGACCTTGCTGTGGTCCATCAGCAGCATGCTCACCGAGCCGGACTCCCGCATCGCGCGCTTGAGCGCGACGATCTCCTGTTCCTGGTGGTAGGTCATGGTGCCGGTGATCGCGGAGGTGGAGACGACGGTCAGGTCCACCGAGAAGCTCTTGATCATCTCCAGTGCGGAGAGTCCGATCCAGGAGTCGTGGGTGCGCGAGTACTCGCCGCCGATCGCGATCAGCCGCACGTCCTCCACATGTCGCAGCTCCTCGGTGATCAGCCGGTAGTTCGTCACCACGGTCAGCGGCCCCACCTGCGGCAGCAGCTTCGCGAAGGCGAGTGCGGTGGTCGAGTCGTCCAGCATCAGCGACATCCCCGGCGCCACGAACTCCAGCGCGGTCCTGGCCAGCGCCTCCTTCTCGCCCGTGTGCGCGTGCAGCCGGAAGTCCGAACTGGACTCGAAGACGGTGGAGGGCTGGGCCGAGACCCCGCCGTGGTATTTGCGCAGGATGCCGCGGTCGGCCAGTTCGGCGATGTCCCGGTGCACGGTCATCACGCTGACGCCGGTCAGCTCCGTCAGCTCCGCCACCGAGGCGTCACCCTTGGCCAGCACGTGGTCGACGATCTGCTGCTGACGCTTCTGGCGCGCCGCGCGCGCCGCTGAGTGGGCCGTCATGGGGACCATCCTGCACCCCGGACGGTGCGTTCCGGTCCGCAGGCAGCCGACAGCCTCACACTGCTCTCGATGTCAGTACCAAGTGACGAGTGACAGATAACAGAACCAGTGTTAATTTTCAGGGAGCCGAAGGTGAGGAGTTCCGGCCGTGGCCGATGCAGTGGTGTTTGACATGGACGGAGTGCTCGTCGAGAGCGAGCATCTCTGGGAGCGGCTGTGGACCGCGTTCGCCGCCGAGCGCGGCAAGCAGTGGGGCCCCGAGCAGACCAAGAGCTGCCAGGGGATGAGCGCCCCGGAGTGGGCCGCCTTCCTCACCGAGTTCGCCGGTGCGGGCGACAGCGCCCCCGACACCGAGCGCACCGTCGTGGACGGCATGATCAAGGCGCTCGAGGACGGCGAGATCGAGCTGCTGACCGGCGCCCGCGCGATGATCGCCGACACCGCGGCCCGCGGCCCGATCGCACTCGCCTCGTCCGCGCCGCGCCGCGTGATCGACGCCGTCCTCGCGCACCATGGAGTCGACCACCACTTCAAGGCCACCGTCTCCAGCGCCGAGGTCCCGCGCGGCAAGCCCAGCCCGGACGTCTACCTCGCGGCCGCCGACAAGCTCGGTGTCCCCGCGGCGGACTGCCTGGCCGTCGAGGACTCCAGCAACGGACTGCGGGCCGCGGCGGCGGCCGGGATGACGGTCGTCGCCATCCCCAACCCCGGCTATCCGCCGGCCGAGGACGCCCTGGCCGGGGCCGCCCACGCCTCGTCCGACCACGACGACGTACGCCGCTACCTGCTCTCCCGGCTCACGGAGGGCTCCCCGCTCCAGGAAGGAGACCCGGCATGACGGACCCGACAGCCGAGCCGACCCGAGTGCTGGCCTCCGGCGACCACTTCATCGCCCCCCGGCTCTTCGTCGACGCGCTGGAGTCCGCGCTGCGGGAGACGGCGCCCGGCGTCCGGCTGGAGTTCCGCACCCAGACCACCCCGTGGCCGCACACCCCCTTCGGTCCGGTCGGCAACGTCAAGGAGGCCAGCGGAACCGAGGACGAGCTGCTCGAAGCGCTCGGCGACGCCAAGGTCGCGCTCGTCCAGATGGCACCGTTCACCGACCGGGTGATCCGCGAGGCGCCGAACCTGGAGCTGATCTCGGTGGCCCGCGGCGGCCCGGTCAACGTCGACGTGGCGGCGGCCACCCGGGCGGGCATCCCGGTCACCTTCGCCCCCGGCCGCAATGCCGCGGCCGCCGCCGAGTTCGCGCTCGGGCTGATGCTCGCCGCGCTGCGCCGCATCCCCGCCTCCGACGCGGAGCTGAAGAAGGGCACCTGGCGCGGCGACTACTACGCCGTCGAGAACGCGGGCATCGAGCTGGACGGCACCACCGTCGGACTCGTCGGCTACGGCGCCATCGGTGCGATCGTCGCCCGCGTGCTGCGCGCCTTCGGCTCCACGGTGCTGGTCGCCGACCCCTACGCCGACCCGGCGAAGGCGCAGGCGGACGGCGTGGAACTGGTGGCGCTGGAGGAGCTGCTGCGCCGCAGCTCCGTGGTCAGCCTGCACGCCCGGGTCACCCCCGAGACCCGGCACCTGCTCAACGCCGACAACCTGAAGCTGCTGCCCGAGGGCGCCGTCCTGGTCAACTCGGCGCGCGGCGAACTCATGGACTACGCGCCGCTGCCCGCGCTGCTCGAATCCGGCCGGCTGGGCGCGCTGGCGCTGGACGTGTACGACGTCGAGCCGCCGCCCGCCGACTGGCCGCTGCACCGCGCGCCGAACGTCATCACCACCCCGCACCTGGCGGGCGCCACCCGGCAGACCGCCGATCGCGCCGCAGCCGTCACCGCGGCCCAGGCGGCGGCGTACCTGCGCGGGGAGCGCCCCGAGTTCGTCGTGAACCCGGAGGTGTTCGAGACCACCGGGGCCGCAGGGCGAGGACCGCGGTCATGATCGTCGGGGTCGACGTCGGGACCTCGGTCACCAAGGCGCAGCTCATCGCCCGCGACGGGCGCACCGGCCCGGCGCACGAGGCCCGCAGCACGCTGTACACGCTGCCGGGCAACCGCGTCGAGCAGGACATGGACGAGGTCATCGGCACCGTCGTCACCGTCGTACGGGCGGCCGTGGCCGACGCCGCGCAGTTCTCCCCCGACGAGCCCGTCGAAGCCCTCGCGCTCACCGGCCAGGGGGACGGGCTGTGGCTGCGGGACGCCGACGGCCGCCCCGTGGGCCGCGCGCTGTCCTGGATGGACGGCCGCGCCGCCGACGTGCTGGACGCCTGGGCGGCCGACGGCACAGCCCGCGAGGTCCACCGACGCACCGGGGCCGGGATGTTCCCCGGCGCCGCCGGTCCGCTCCTCGCGCATCTGGCCGAGCACGAGCCCGAACGGCTGGCCGCGGCCGACGTGGCCGGATACTGCGTCGACGCCATCGCGCAGCGCTTCACCGGCGCCCGCACCGTCGACGCCTCCGACGCCTCGGTCCCGTTCCTGGACGCGGCCCGCCGCACCTACGACGACGAGGCCCTGGAACTGTGCGGGCTGAGCCGCTGGCGCGGGCTGCTCGCCGAACCGGCACCGCCCGGTGCGCTGTTCGGGCTGCTGCCCAAGGTCGCCGCGGAACTCGGACTCCCCTCCGGACTCCCGGTCAGCGCCGGCCCCTTCGACATCCCCGCCTGCGGATTCGGCTCCGGCCTGGAGCAGGTCGGCCAGGGCAACCTCATCATCGGGACCACCCTCGCCTGCCAGGTCCTCAGCTCCGACCCCGCGCCCGGCGCGGGGGACGAGGCCGCGGGCATGGTGCTGGCCACCCCGTACGAGGACCGCTATCTGCGGGTCATGCCCGCCATGATCGGCACCGCGGGACTGGACTGGCTGCTGGGCATGCTCGGGGTGCGGATCGAGGAACTCGACGCGCTGCTCGCCCGGTCCCCCTACGGCGCGGCCGGGGTGACGGCGCTGCCGTTCCTGTCCACCAGCGGCGAGCGGGCCCCCTTCGTGGACGCCCGCGCGCGCGGTCGGCTCGACGGGCTGTCCCCGCTGACCAGCCGCGCCGACCTGGTACGGGCGCTGTGCGAAGCCGTGGCCTACTCGGCCCGGCACTGCCTGGAGACCCTCGGCGTGGACGGCGCGATCACCGCCTGCGGCGGCGGCGCCCGCTCCGGCGAGTGGGGACGCATCTTCGCCGGTGTCCTCGGCCGGGACGTGCATGTACGCGAGGACGCCGTGGGCATCCGCGGCGCCGCGCGGGTGGCCTGGCGCGCCCTCGGCGCGGACGCTGCTGCCGGATCCGGCGCCGGCGCCGACGGTGGCGGGGTCGCCGGGTCCGGCGGGGACGCTGCCCGGGTCGCCCGGGCCGACGCCGAGGCCGTCGCCTTCTACGAGGACGGCTACCGCCGCTACCTCGACACCCTGGAAACCGCCCGCCGGTCCTGGTGAGCCCGGCACCGCCGGCCCGGTCCGTGCCCCGCGCCTCCCGGCGCCCGGGCCGCCCGGGCCGCCGCGGGGCCACCCCAACCCGCTGGAGTCCCCCATGACGCGTGTATTCAACGACCCGGCCCGCTTCGCCGAGGACATGCTCCACGGCTTCACCGCGGCCCACCCCGACCACGTCCGCGCGGTGCCCGGCGGCGTGGTGCGGGCACACCGCCCAGGCACTGCCAAGGTCGCGGTGCTGACCGGCGGCGGCTCCGGCCACTACCCCGCCTTCTGCGGCGTGGTCGGCCCGGGGTTCGCCGACGGATCGGTGATCGGCAACGTCTTCACCTCGCCGTCCGCCGCGCAGGCGTACTCCGTCGCGGCGGAGGCCGAGACCGGCGCGGGCGTGCTGTTCATGTTCGGCAATTACGCGGGCGACGTCATGAACTTCGGCCAGGCGGCCGAGCGGCTGACCGGCGAGGGCATACCGGCCCGCTGCTTCGCCGTCACCGACGACGTCGCCAGCGCCCCCGCCGGTGAGCCGGAGCGGCGCCGGGGCATCGCCGGCGGGTTCACCGTCTACAAGACGGCCTCGGCGGCCGCCGAGGAGGGCGCGAGCCTGGACGAGGTGGTCCGGGTCGCGGAGCGCACCAACGACCGCACCCGCTCACTCGGCGTCGCCTTCGCCGGATGCACGCTGCCGGGACAGCGCGAGCCGCTGTTCACCGTCCCGGACGGCCAACTGGGCCTCGGCCTGGGCATCCACGGCGAGCCCGGGGTGCGCGAGAGCGAACTGACGACGGCCGCCGACCTGGCCCGCACCCTGGTGGAGGGGCTGCTGGCCGAGCGGCCCGCCGCCGCGGCCGGCAGCAGCCGGGTGGCGGTCCTGCTCAACGGCCTGGGCGCCACCAAGTACGAGGAGCTGTACGTCCTGTGGGGCTCGGTGGCCGAACTGCTGGCCGAGGCCGGGCTGGAGCCGGTGCGCGCCGAGGTGGGCGAGCTGGTCACCTCGCTGGACATGGCGGGCTGCTCGCTGACCCTCACCTGGCTGGACGACGAGCTGGAGCGGCTGTGGCTCGCCCCCGCCGACACCCCCGCCTACCGCCGCGGCCGGCTCTCCGCGGCGGTCCCGTCCCGGGCCGGCGAGGCGGCGGCCCCGCGCCGGGCCGCGGCCGCCCGCGCGCACGACGAGCCCGCCACCGCGACCGGGGAGGCGGCCGTCGCCGCGGACGCCGCGGTGCGGGCCCTCCGGGCGGCCCGCACCCTGCTGCACGACGAGGAGGAGACCCTCGGCCGGCTCGACGCCGTCGCCGGGGACGGCGACCACGGGCGCGGCATGAGCAAGGGCGTGGACGCCGCGCTCGCCGCCGCCGAGCAGGCGCGGGAAGCGAACGCGGCACCGGCCGCGCTGCTCGGTGCCGCCGGGGACGCCTGGGCCGCCGACGCGGGCGGCACCTCCGGCGCGCTGTGGGGCGCGGGACTCCGCGCGTTCGGCTCCGCGCTGCCGGCCGACCGCGCCCCCGGGCCCGGGGAGCTGGCGGCGGGCGCGCGCGCCGCACTTGCGGCCGTCACCTCGCTCGGCAAGGCCGAACCGGGCGACAAGACGCTGGTCGACGCACTCGACCCGTTCGTGACGGCCTTCGAGGAGCGGCTGGCTGCGGGCGCCTCCCCGGCCGAGGCCCTCGCCACCGCCGCGGAGAGCGCCCGCGCCGCCGCCGAGGCCACCGCCGCACTCCGCCCGAAGCTGGGCCGCGCCCGGCCGCTGGCCGAGCGCAGCGTCGGCACCCCGGACCCCGGCGCCACCTCGCTGGCGCTGGTCCTGGGAGCGGTCGCCGCCACCGCCGGACCCGCCGCGGAGTCCGCCCACTGAGGAGCACCGCACCCGCGGAACCGCCCACTTCCGTCAGGAGGAACCACCATGAGCAGCACCCCCGCAGCGCCCCGGCCCCTCCGTGTCGTCGTGGGCTGCGACGACGCGGGCCTCGACTACAAGGAAGCCCTCAAGAAGGACCTGCTGGGCGACGCCCGGGTGGCCGAGGTCACCGACGTCGGGGTCGGCGGCGACGGTACGGACCGCGGCCGGGCCTATCCGCACGTCGCCGTGGAGGCGGCCCGCCGCGTCGCCGAGGGCGAGGCCGACCGGGCGCTGCTGGTCTGCGGCACCGGGCTGGGCGTCGCCATCAGTGCCAACAAGGTGCCCGGCATCCGGGCCGTCACCGCGCACGACAGCTACTCCGTGCAGCGCTCCGTCCTGAGCAACAACGCACAGGTGCTCTGCTTCGGCCAGCGGGTCATCGGCCTGGAACTGGCCCGCACCCTGGCCGACGAATGGCTGGACCAGCACTTCGACGAGGGGTCGGCGTCGGCGGCGAAGGTCGCTGCGATAGCCGCGTACGAACAGGGCTGCTGACCCCCCGGGGGCGCCGCATCCCGCGGGGGGAGGTGCGGCGTCCCCGGGTGGCGGGTGGGGGGGGGGGGGGGGGGGGGGGGGGGGGGGGGGCGGGGGCGGGGGGGGGGGCGGCCGCGGCCCGGGGGGGCGCGGCCCCCCCCCCCCCCCCGCCCCCGCCGCCCCCCCGCG